>NZ_BCQU01000026.1:0-71853 GCF_001552235.1 Actinomadura rubrobrunea NBRC 15275
TGCCCGGCGCGGAGGCGCGCCGCGCACGCGGAGCCCGGCCGACGGGCGTGCCGAACGTCAGCGGGCGCCGTCAGCGGGCGCCGTCAGCGAGCGCTGTCAGCGGGCGCCGTCGGCGGGCGCCAGGCGCGACAGCATCGGCGGCAGGTCGCCGTGGTGGACGACGGTCAGCCGCCGGGTCGCCCGGGTGATCGCCACGTACAGGTCCTGGCCGCCGCGCGGGGACTCGGCGAGGATGCCGGCCGGGTCCACCACGATCACCGCGTCGAACTCCAGGCCCTTGGCCTCCTCGCAGGTCAGCACGACCGCGGGGGAGTCCAGCGCCTCCGGCGTCGCCCCGGCCGGGGCGTCGGGGAGCGCCGCCCGGACCGCGGCGCGCCGCGCCGCCGAGGTGATCACGGCGAGCCGCCCGGCGGCGCCGTCGACGACCTCGTCGAGCTCGGCCCGCACCAGCGCTCCGAGCCGGTCCGGCAGCCGCGCGGCGGGCACGTGGACGGCGACCGGCGGCGGACCGTCGTCGCGCACCGCCCGCGGCGCGGTCTGCTCGGGCGCCACCGCCGCCAGCACGTCCTCGGCCACCCGCATGATCGCCGCCGGGGTGCGGTAGTTCACCAGCAGGCGCTGCTCGCGCCAGCCGCTCGAGACGTACCGGTCGAGCATCTGCCCCCACGACCGGGCGCCCGCCGGGCTGCCGGTCTGCGCGATGTCGCCCACCACCGTCAGCGACCGCGTCGGGACCTTGCGCATGACGGTCCGCCAGGCCATCTCCGACAGCTCCTGCGCCTCGTCCACGATCACGTGCCCGTACGTCCACGTCCGGTCGCCCGCCGCGCGCTCGGCGGTGGTGAGCGGCGGCCCGTCGTCGCGGTGGCGTTCGGCCAGCAGGCCCGCGTCCAGCCCCTCGACCTCCGTCAGCCCGGCGACCTGGAGCACCTCGCGGGCGTACCGCTCCTCCTCGGCGCGTTCGGCCTCCGCCGCCCGGGCGCGGGCCCGGCCCGCCCGGTCGTCCACGCCGAGCCGTTCGGCCGCCTCGTCCAGCAGCGGCACGTCGGAGACCGTCCACGGGGCGCCCGGCGGGCGCTCCAGCAGATCGCACTCGGCCTCGTCCAGGCCCGCCTCCGCGCCGACGCGGCGCAGCGCCTCGCGGTCGGCGTACAGGTCCTCCAGCAGGCGCTGCGGCGTCAGCTCCGGCCACAGCTCGTCGATCGCCGCGCGCACCGCGGGCTCGTGCCACAGCGCCTCTTTGGCCAGCCGCAGCTCGGTCTCGTCCAGCAGCGGCTCATCGGGGTTCTCTTCCATGAGCTCCTGGATCCAGTCGGGCAGGTCGCCCTCCCGCGCCATCTGCTCCAGGGGCTCGTCGGTCATGCGGGCGAACTGCTCGGCGCGGTCGCGCGCCAGCGCCTCCAGCATGTCGTGCACGAACAGGCGGCGCTGCACGTTGTGCGGGGCGCGCAGGGAGCGGGCGCGGTCGCGGGCGCGCCGGCACGCGTCGTGGCCGACGCGCAGCACCATCCCGTCCGACTCGACCTCCAGGTCCCCGTCGGGGACGCGCTGGCGGTCCCGCACCGCGGCCTCCACGAAGGCGACCATCCTCAGGCCGCCTTTGACCACGGCGACCTCGGGCTTGTCGACGGCCGTGGCGCGCACGCCGGGGAACAGCCCGCCGACCGTCGCGAGCACCACGTCCGTCTCGCCGAGCCCGGGCAGCACCTGCTCGATGTACCGCAGGAACGTGGCGTTCGGCCCCACCACCAGCACGCCCCGCCGCTCCAGCACGTCCCGGTACGTGTAGAGCAGGTACGCGGCGCGGTGCAGCGCGGCGACGGTCTTGCCGGTGCCGGGGCCGCCCTGGACCACCAGGACGCCCTGCAGACCCGACCGGATGACCTGGTCCTGCTCCTCCTGGATGGTGGCCACCACGTCGGCCATGCGCCCCGTGCGGCCGCGGCGCAGCGCGGCCAGCAGCGCCGCCTCGCCGACCAGGGCGCTCCGGTCGTCCTGGTCGAGACCGTCGAGGTCGAACACCTCGTCGTCGACGTCCACCACCGTGCGGCCGCGCAGGTGCAGGTGGCGGCGGCGGGCCACGGTGCCGGGCGAGCCCGGCGTCGCGGTGTAGAACGGGCGCGCCGCGGGCGCGCGCCAGTCGATCAGGAGCGGTTCGCGGTTCTCGTCGCGCAGGCCGATCCGGCCGATGTAGACCGTGCCGCCGGACCCGCCGTCGGCGTCCGGGCGGTGGTCGACGCGGCCGAAGCACAGGCCGCGTTCGACCGCGTTGAGCCTGGCCAGCCGGCGCGCCCGCTCCTCGGCCACGACGGTGCGCTCCACCCGCGCGGAGAAGGCGCTGCCGCCGCCCTCTCCGGGCCCGGACCGCAGCGCCACCTCGGCCGCGGCGCGCTCCTCGTCGAGCCGGGCGTACGCCCGCGACACGAACTCCTGCTCGGCCCGGACGGCGGCGCGCCGCGCGTCGTCGCCCGCCCCGTCCGGCGCAGCGCCGGGCCGAGGAGGGGTTGACACGGCTTGACGGATGCCCTCTTGACGGGTGCCCATGTGGCTGGTACACTCCTAATTGGTAGGTTGGGTGTTTTGTGAGCTGACGTAGGGCGCACCCTACCATCTTTTCGCGCGCGCGTCCGCGCCCCCCTTTTTTTTTCTGTCGTTCGGCGCTCGGCGTCTCGCGCCCGTTCTTGCCCGCCGACTGGACGGCTCGTTGCCGTCACCTTGTGTCAACAAGGAAATACATGGCGTTAAAGCGGGCATATTGCCTGGGAGCGGCCACCGGCCAGGCTCACGCTGCTTGACGTGCGTTCCGACGCGAACCGAAGGGCGTTCTCAGGGGAAGGCGGCAAGAGGGCCGCGAACGCGGCGTGGCGCTGCCGGGCCGTCCACGGCGGACGTGAAAAGATCGTTCCCGTTGGGCGGGCCGTCACTCCCGCACAACCCCCCGGCCATGAGCCTCGGTGAAGCTGTCCGCCGATCGATGTCGGACATCTCCCGAAAGGGCGCCACATGGCCGCTGCCGCGCATCTGCTCTACCGGAGATCCTTCCTCGTCACCACAGGTCTGGCCGTCGGCACCGCCGCCGTGCTGCCTGCGGGCGCCGGTACGGCGGACGCCGCCACGCGGCGCCGCGGCCGGACCCCGGCCGTCGATCCGTTCACCCTGGGCGTGGCCTCGGGCGACCCCGACCACGAAGGGTTCGTGCTGTGGACGCGGCTGGCCACCGAGCCGCTGGCCGAAGACGGTCTGGGCGGCATGCCCTCGGTCAGCTTCCCCGTGGAATGGCAGGTCGCCGCCGACCCGCGGTTCCGCAAGATCGTGCGGCGGGGCGTCGCCGAAGCGCGCCCCGAGTGGGCGCACAGCGTGCACGTCGAGCTGCGCGGCCTCAAGCCCGACCGCGACTACTGGTACCGCTTCCGCGTCGCCGGGTACGTCTCGCCGGTCGGCCGGACCCGCACCGCGCCGCACCCCGACACGTTCGGCCCCGCGCTCGCCATGGCGTTCGTGTCGTGCTCGCAGTACGAACACGGCTACTTCACGGCCTACAGGCGCCTGGCCGAGGAGCACCCCGACCTGGTCCTGCACCTCGGCGACTACCAGTACGAGTACAAGCCGGGCGTCTACACGATCCCCGACGGCAACGTCCGCGACCACGAGGGACCCGAGACCGTCACGCTGGCGAACTACCGGCAGCGGCACGCCCAGTACAAGTCCGACCCCGACCTGCAGGCCGCGCACGCCGCCGCGCCCTGGCTGGTCGTGTTCGACGACCACGAGGTCGAGAACAACTGGGCGGGCGACGTCCCCGAGGCGAAGACCGACACCCCCGACCCGGCCGAGTTCGCCGAGCGCCGCGCCGCGGCGTTCCGGGCCTACTACGAGAACATGCCGCTGCGCCGCGGCTCGGTGCCGCGCGGCCCGAACGTCCAGATCTACCGGCGCGTCCGGTGGGGCCGGCTGGCCACCTTCCACATGCTCGACACCCGGCAGTTCCGCGACGACCAGGCGTGCGGCGACGGCTACAGGGAGTGCTCCGCCGCGTCCGACCCGACCCGGTCGATCACCGGGGAGCGGCAGGAGAGGTGGCTGCTCGACGGGTTCCGCCGCTCCACCGCCCGGTGGGACATCATCGGCCAGCAGGTGTTCTTCGCCCAGCGCGACCGGGACGCCGGCCCGGCCAAGGTCACCAGCATGGACGCCTGGGACGGGTACACGGCCTCCCGCGACCGCATCACCAAGGGCTGGGTCGACGCCGGGGTGCGCAACCCGGTCGTGCTCACCGGCGACGTGCACGCCCACTGGGCCGGCGAGCTCAAGCTCAACTACGACGACCCCACGTCCCCGACGGTCGGGACCGAACTGGTCTGCACCTCGATCACCAGCGGCGGGGACGGCGCCGACTCCGACCCGGCCTCGCACCCGTTCCTGCAGATCAACCCGCACCTGAAGTTCTACAACAACCAGCGCGGCTACGTGCTGACGCGCATCGGCAAGAAGGAGATGCGCGCGGACTTCAAGACGCTGCCGACCGTCGGGAGCCGGGACGCGGAGGCGTCCACCAAGGCGACCTTCGTGATCGAGGACCGCGTGCCCGGGCTCAACCAGACCTACCTGCGCCCGTACGTCGACGGGCTGGAGTCGCGCGGCATGCGCGACCCGGGAGAGGAGACGGTGCGCAGCGAGACCCAGCGGCCCTAGCCCGCGGCGCCCCGCGGGCGCGCGGCGCTCACCCGCCGCCGCGCGGGGCGTCGGCCGGGCCGCTCAGGATGTTGTCGAGGTCGTAGGCGACGGGGACCTCCAGCTGCTCGTAGGTGCAGGACTCGGGGGCGCGGTCGGCGCGCCAGCGGCGGAAGCGGGCGGTGTGGCGGAAACGGTCGCCCTCCATCCCGTCGTAGGCGACCTCGACCACCAGCTCGGGACGCAGCGCCACCCACGACAGGTCCTTCTTGCCCGTCCAGCGGGAGACCGCGCCGGGCATGCGGTCGACCGTGGCCTCGGTCTGCCGGGCCCAGCCCTCCCACGGATGCCCGGCGAAGTCGGCCATCCGGTACGGCTCCAGCTCGTGGACGAGCTCGGCGCGCCGCTTCATCGAGAAGGCGGCCGACACGCCGACGTGCTGGAGCGCGCCGCGCTCGTTGTACAGGCCGAGCAGCAGCGACCCGACGATCGGCCCGGACTTGTGCCAGCGGAACCCCGCCACCACGCAGTCGGCGGTGCGCTCATGCTTGATCTTGAACATGACGCGCTTGTCGGGCCGGTAGGGCAGGCCGACCGGCTTGGCCACCACGCCGTCCAGCCCGGCGCCCTCGAACTCGTCGAACCAGCGCAGCGCCACCTCGTAGGAGTCGGACGCGGGCGTCACGTGGACGCGGGGCCCGACGCCGGCCAGGGCCTCCACCAGGCGCCGCCGCCGCTCGCCCAGCGGCGTCTCCAGCAGCGACTCGTCGCCCAGGGCCAGCAGGTCGAAGGCGACGTAGGAGGCGGGCATCCGCTCGGCCAGCAGGGCGATGCGCGAGGCGGCCGGGTGGATGCGCTGCTGCAGGGCGTCGAAGTCCAGCCGGGGGCCGCGGCGCATGACGATCTCGCCGTCCACCACGCAGCGCTCGGGCAGCTCCCGCCGCGCCGCCTCGACCAGCTCGGGGAAGTAGCGGGTCAGCGGCCGCTCGCCGCGGCTGGACAGCTCCACCTCGTCGCCGTCGCGGAACAGCACGCAGCGGAAGCCGTCCCACTTCGGCTCGTACAGCAGATCGCCTTTGGGCATGGTCTTCACGGCCTTGGCGAGCATCGGGGACAGCGGCGGGCTGATGGGCAGGTCCATCTCCCCATCGTGACCCTGACCTGTGACAAAACAGGGAAACGAATCGGAAAGCTTCGCGCCGACCTGACCGGTCAGGCGCCGTCTGCCGCCCGAGCCCGCCGCCGTGGTCGCCCCCGTGCTGTTCCTGCGCTACCGCTTGCGCACGTAACGCAGGAACAGGAAGTCCTCGTCGTCCTGGTAGGCCGCAGCCAGGCGCAGCCGCGGCGGGACCGGCAGCGCCGGGCCGTCGAGCAGGCGGACGGCGCCGCCCGACACCAGCATGGGGCTGACCGTCAGGCACAGCTCGTCGAGCAGCCCGGCCGCCACCACCTGCGCCAGCACCTGCGGGCCGCCCTCGCACAGCAGCCGCCGGTGCCCGCGCGCCGTCAGCTCGGCGACCGCGGCGGCGAAGTCGACGCCGTCCTCGCCCGCGACGATCACGTCGGCGCGTTCGGCGGCGGCGCGCACCCGGTCGGGCGGCGCGGTCCGCGTGGTCAGCACGATGGTGCGCGCCCGCGGGTGGGCGTCGGTGAAGACGGGGGCGTCCAGGTCGAGGTCGAGACTGCGCGACACGATCGCCAACGGCGGCACGGGGGGACGGTCGCCGCGCAGCTCCTCCCATTCGCCCGGCCGGGGGCGGACCGGCCCGTACCCCTCGACGCGCACCGTGCCCGCGCCGACGATCAGCACGTCGCACAGCCCGCGCAGCAGGGACAGCAGCCTGCGGTCGGTCTCGTTGCCCAGGCCCCCGGCGCGGCCGTCGCGGGCCGCCGCCCCGTCCACGCTGGCGATCATGTTGGCCCGCAGCCAGGGGCCGTCGGGCGGGTAGGCGTAGGCGTCGGCCAGGCGGACGGGGGCGTCGGCGGCGGCGAGCGGCCGCAGCGCCAGGCCGGCGTCGGTCGCCCGCTCCGCGTCGTTTCGAGCGGTCTCGTGCATAAGGGCGAGGCTACGCGCAGGCCCCGCGGCGGCCGCTCCGTCCCCGGGCGGTTTCCGCGCTCACCCGAGGCGGCGCAGGACGATCAGCGCGCGGCTCGACACGTCCAGCCGGTCGTGCGCCTTGACCGTCGGACGATCGGCGACCGCGCGCCAGTCGGCGGTGTCGAGCGTGAACTCCCACCGCTCCCCGTACACCGGGCCGGGCAGCGCGAACTCCACCGGCTCGGAATGCGCGTTGATCAGCAGGAGGAACGAGTCGTCGCGGACGCGGCGGCCCCGCGGGTCCGGCTCGGTGATGGCGTCGCCGTTGAGGAAGACCCCCAGCGACTTGGCGAACCCGACGGCCCAGTCGTCCTCGGTCATGGCGCCGCCCGACGGCGTCAGCCAGACGATGTCGGCGGGCGGTTCGGCCCCGGGGACCGCGCCCTGGAAGAACCGGCGCCGCCGGAACACCGGATGGTCGCGGCGCAGCCGCGACAGCGCGCGCACGAACTCCAGCAGGTCGTCCGCGCCGTCGGCCGTGTCCCAGGGCAGCCAGGTGAGCTCGTTGTCCTGGCAGTAGGCGTTGTTGTTCCCGAGCTGGGTGCGGCCCAGCTCGTCGCCGTGCGACAGCATCGGCACGCCCTGCGACAGGAACAGCGTGGCCAGGAAGTTGCGCCGCTGCCGGGCCCGCAGGTCCAGCACGCCGGGGTCGTCGGTGGGACCCTCGCGGCCGCAGTTCCACGACCGGTTGTCGTCGGTGCCGTCGCGGTTGTCCTCGCCGTTGGCGTCGTTGCGCTTGGCCTCGTAGGACACCAGGTCGGTCAGGGTGAAGCCGTCGTGGCAGGTCACGAAGTTGATCGAGGCGAACGGGCGGCGGGCGCTGTGCTCGTACAGGTCGCTGGAGCCGGTCAGCCGGGAGGCGAACTCCGGCAGCGTGGCGGGCCGGCCCCGCCAGAAGTCGCGGACGGTGTCGCGGTACTTGCCGTTCCACTCGGTCCACAGCGGCGGGAAGTTGCCGACCTGGTAGCCGCCCTCGCCCACGTCCCACGGCTCGGCGATCAGCTTGACCTGGGAGACCACCGGGTCCTGCTGGACCAGGTCGAAGAACGCCGCCAGCCGGTCCACGTCGTGCAGCTCGCGGGCCAGCGCCGACGCCAGGTCGAAGCGGAACCCGTCGACGTGCATCTCCGTCACCCAGTACCGCAGCGAGTCCATGACCAGCTGCAGGGCGTGCGGGCTGCGCACGTTCAGCGAGTTGCCGCAGCCGGTGTAGTCGAGGTGGTAGCGCTTGTCGTCGTCGCGCAGCCGGTAGTAGGCGGCGTTGTCGATGCCGCGGAACGACAGCGTCGGCCCCAGGTGGTCGCCCTCGGCGGTGTGGTTGTAGACCACGTCGAGGATCACCTCGACGCCCGCCTCGTGCAGCGTCCGCACCATCGCCTTGAACTCCGGCACCTGCTCGCCGGCCTGGCCGGAGGAGCTGTAGGCGTTGTGCGGCGCCAGGAACCCGATGGTGTTGTAGCCCCAGTAGTTGGTCAGGCCGCGCGCGACCAGGGCGTGCTCGGGGACGAACTGGTGCACCGGCATGAGCTCCACGGCGGTGACGCCGAGGCCCTTGAGATGGTCGATCATCACCGGATGCGCCAGGCCCGCGTACGTGCCGCGCTGCTCCGGCGGGATCTGCGGGTGCAGCCGCGTCAGACCCTTGACGTGGGCCTCGTAGATCAGCGTCTCGTGGTAGGGGATGCGCGGCGGGCGGTCGTCGGCCCAGTCGAAGAACGGGTTGATCACCACGTTCTTCGGCATGTACGGGGCGCTGTCGTCGTCGTTGACCGCGTCCGGGTCGGTGAACCGGTAGGAGAACAGCGACTCGTGCCAGCGCACCTCGCCCTCCACGGCCTTGCCGTACGGGTCGAGCAGCAGCTTGCCGGGGTTGCACCGGTGGCCGTGCTCGGGCTCGTACGGCCCGTGCACCCGGTAGCCGTAGCGCTGTCCGGGGCCCACGCCCGGCAGGTAGCCGTGCCAGACGAGGCCGTCCACCTCCGGCAGCGCGCACCGGGTCTCCCGCCCTTCGGCGTCGAACAGGCACAGCTCGACCCGGTGCGCGACCTCGGAGAAGAGCGCGAAGTTGGTGCCCGTGCCGTCCCACGTGGCTCCCAGGGGGTACGGAGTCCCCGGCCAGACCTCCTGCATGGCTCTCCGCTCCTTCCCCGTCGGGTACGCCGTCCCGGTCGTCATGACCGGGTGGTTTCATGCCCGAAAGCGCGGAGTGCAAGGCGGTTCGCCGCAGAACGCTCAGAGGCGGCGGGTCCAGACGCCGGGCGGGTGCTGGCGCGGGCTGAGCCACAGCCACGGCTGGGAGCGGCGGAACGGCAGGTCGGTGCCGGGCTGCCAGGGGAACAGGCCGTCCGGATTCGGCCACGCGACCTGCAGGATGGGCAGCGGGGAGCGCCGGTAGAAGGCCACCGCGCCGCCGAACATCGGCGTGTACCAGCCGGGGTCCACGGTCCGGAACGCGACGGGCAGGCCGCGCATCACGTCCGGGCGCCGCTCGCCGTCGGCCGGCGGGCGGCCCGCGGCGATCTGGCGGCCGAGCGTGTTGAGGCACTCCTCCATCTCGAACACGTCGCCGCCGAACATGCCGAGCTCGGGGGAGCGGTGGCTGTGCCACAGCCCGATCGTGTACGCCCAGCCCGGTCCCCGTTCGTCGGCCTCGACGAGCACCACGCTCCAGCCGTACTCGGTGATGTGCACGATCGTGCGCAGCGCGAAGGTGTCCAGGCGGTCGCGATCACCGTAGTCGTGGCAGAGGATGCAGCGGCAGGGGGGCGGCCCGGCGGACATGAAGATCAGCTTACGGGCGCCCGGCGCCGGGGGCTCCCGGCGCCGGGCGGGCGCCGCCGGTCCGGCCTACATCGGCCGGGCGCGCTCGATGATCGCGCCGAGGTCGAGGCCGGGGGGAAGGGTGCCGAAGGCCGCGCCCCAGTCGCCGTCCAGGCGGGTGGCGCAGAAGGCGTCGGCGACGGCGGGGTGCCCGTGCCGGACCAGCAGGGACGCCTGCAGGACGAGGGCGAGGCGCTCGACGACGCGGCGGGCGCGCAGTTCGATCGTGGCGGCGTCGGCCAGGGCGTCCTTGACCTGCTTGACGGCCGTGTCCAGCCGGGCGTCGGCGCCGGCGGCCCGGTCGACCTCGGCGAAGAACGCCTCCACCGACTGCGGCTCCTTGGCCATGGCGCGCAGCACGTCCAGGGCCGCGACGTTGCCCGAGCCCTCCCAGATGGAGTTGAGGGGGGACTCGCGGAACAGGCGCGGCATGCCCGACTCCTCGACGTAGCCGTTGCCGCCCA
This sequence comes from Actinomadura rubrobrunea NBRC 15275, assembly GCF_001552235.1. Classification (NCBI taxonomy): domain Bacteria; kingdom Bacillati; phylum Actinomycetota; class Actinomycetes; order Streptosporangiales; family Thermomonosporaceae; genus Actinomadura; species Actinomadura viridilutea. The sequence goes on from NZ_BCQU01000026.1 coordinate 10,054, forward strand.
GGCATTCCAGGGCCTCGGCGGCGTGCGCGGGCCAGCGCTTGCACACCCAGTACTTGCCGACGGCCAGGGCCAGGCGCTTGAACGCCGTCTCGGCGGCGTCGCCGCGGACGGAGCGGTCGGCGGCCCCGGCCAGGCGCAGCATGAGCACCGTGGCGGCCTCGGACTCCACGGCCAGGTCGGCCAGCACGTTGCGCATCAGCGGCTGGTCGATCAGGGCGCGGCCGAACGCCGCGCGGTGGGCCGCGTGGTGGACGGCCGTGACCGTGCCGTGCCGCATGCCCGCGGCGGCCCCGATCAGGCAGTCCAGCCGGGTCATGTTGACCATCTCGATGATCGTGCGCACCCCGCGGCCGCCCTCGCCGACCTGCCAGCCCAGCGCGCCGTCGTACTCGATCTCCGCGGAGGCGTTGGAGCGGTTGCCGAGCTTGTCCTTCAGCCGCATCAGCCGCATCGGGTTGAGCGTCCCGTCCGGCAGGACGCGCGGCACCAGGTAGCAGGTCAGGCCGTCCGGCCCCTGCGCGAGGGTGAGGAACACGTCGCACATGGGGGCGCTGGTGAACCACTTGTGCCCGGTCAGCCGGAACGCGCCGTCCGGTCCGGGCTCGGCGCGGGTGGTGTTGGCGCGCACGTCCGAGCCGCCCTGCTTCTCCGTCATGGACATGCCCGCCAGCAGGCCGCTCTTGGTGAGCGGGGGACGCAGGCCGAAGTCGTACTCGCGGGCGGCCAGCAGCGGCTCGTACGCGGCCGCCAGCTCGGGGCTGTGGCGCAGCGCGGGCACCGCCGCGTAGGTCATGCTGATCGGGCAGCCGTGCCCGGCGTCCACCCGCCACACGTAGAACCCGGCGGCCCGCGCCACGTGCGCGCCGGGCCGGTCGTCGGCCCAGGGCGCGGCGTGCAGCCCGTAGGTCACCGCCGTGCGCATCAGCTCGTGCCAGGCCGGGTGGAACTCCACCTCGTCGACGCGGTGGCCGTACCGGTCGTGGGTGCGCAGGACGGGCGGGTACTCGTTGGCCAGCCGGCCCCACTCCTGCGCCCGCTCGGTGCCCGCCAGCCGGCCCAGCTCGTGGAGCCGCTCGGCCGCCCATCCGGCGCCCTCGCGCTCCAGCCCCTCCAGGAGGGCCGGGTCGTCGGCCACGTCGTAGTCGACGAGCGGGGGGACCTGGTTGAACACCTCGTGGGTCGGGGGCATCGCACACCGCCTTTCGCCGTGCCGTCCCCAGTACGTTACCGAATCGAGTTCGGAGGAAGTGCGGAGGAGGTGTCGACCGGGGTCATCCTCAGGGCGGGGCAAATCTCGTCCGGGCGGTGGAGGGGGCGGCGGTCCACGTCACGTAACGTCTGACTCATGGCCGACTCCACCCCGCAGCAGGGCTCGCGTCCGGCGACGCCGCGCCCGCAGCAGAAGGGAGCACCGCCGGCGCGCGTGTCGGACGCCGAGCGCGAGGCCGCCGTCGAGCGGCTGCGCGTCGCCTCCGTGGAGGGCCGGCTGACCTTCGCGGAGCTCGCCGAGCGCACCGAGAAGGCGTATCTGGCCGCCACCCGCGCCGACCTGGAGGAGATCGTCGCGGACCTGCCCGCGATGGGCGCGCCCGGGGCCGAGCCGGCGCCGCCCGCGCCGCGCCGCTTCGGGGCGTTCCTCGGCGACTGCGACGAGCGGATCTCCGGCCGCATCAGCTCCGAGCTGGAGGCCCACGCGGTGTTGGGCGACGTCTCGCTCGACCTGCGCGGCGCGCAGGTCCCCACGAGCGAGGTGCGCGTGTGCGCCACGGCCGTGCTGGGGGACGTGCGGATCATCGTGCCGGACGGCGTGCGGGTGGACCTGACCGGCTACGCGATCCTGGGCGACCGCAGGGTCGCGGTGCGGCAGGTGGCGCCGGACCTCCAGGTGCCCGTCGTGCGGGTGCGGGCGCAGGCCGTGCTCGGCGACATCAACGTCGTGGACGACGAGCATTACGCCCCGGTGCGCCGGGCCGTGGCCTCCTGGTGGCAGGAGCGCCGCGCCCGGCGGCACGGCGACGGCGACTAGTGGACGACCAGCGGCCGGCGACGCGGCGCGCGGGATCTCCCCGATCCGGGCCGCGTCAGACGGCGACGGCGCGGGCGTCGGCCACGGCCTCGTCGTAGCGGTGCAGCACCAGCCCGGCCAGCTCCGGGGCGGCGCCCAGGACGGGCGACACCGCGTCCGCCCCGGCGGCCAGGGACTCCTCGCGCACCTTGTCGGCGAAGTACCCCGGCGCCAGGAAGTACGACGCGACCGCCACGCGCGGCGCGCCCGCGTCCCGCAGCGCCGCGACGGCCTCGCCGGGCGTCGGACGGGCCGCCGAGGCGAAGGCGGGCACCACGCCGCGCCAGCCCCGCGCCCGCCACCGCCGCGCCAGCCCGCAGATCGTCGCGTTCGCCGACGGGTCGCTGGAGCCCGCCGCCACCAGCACCACGGCGGTGTCCGGATCGCCGGCCGCCACGCCGGCCTCGGCCAGCCGCCGCTCCAGCGCCGCCGTCAGCAGCGGATGCGGCCCCAGCGTCGCCGCCGTGCGCAGCCCGAGACGCGGGTGCAGCGCCCGGACGCGGGCCAGCACGCCCGGCACGTCGGTCTTGCTGTGATACGCCGCCGTCAGCAGCAGCGGCAGCACCACCGCCTCGCCGACACCCCGCCGCGCCAGGCCGTCCAGCACGCGGGCGGGCGCGGGGGGCGCGTGGTCGAGGAAGGAGGTCAGCACCTCCAGGCCCGGCCGCCGCGCCCGCACGGCGGCCAGCAGCTCCTCGACGGTGGCGGCGGCGCGCGGATCGCGGCTGCCGTGCGCCACCGCGACCATCGGCGCGCCGGCCGGCGCCGTCAGCAAGGGAGCCGTCACAGGTGGATGCCGCATTCGGTCTTGCCGGTCCCGGCCCACCGGCCGCTGCGCGGGTCCTCGCCGGGCGCGACCGGACGGGTGCACGGAGCGCAGCCGATCGACGGGTAGCCGTCGTAGTGCAGCGGGTTGACCAGCACCCCGTTGTCGGCGATGTAGTTGTCCATGTCCTCCTGGGTCCAGTCCAGGATGGGGTTGACCTTGACCATGCCGCGCCGGCCGTCCCACTCGACGACCTTGCGGTCGCGGCGGCTGGGCGTCTCCTCGCGGCGGATCCCGCTGAACCAGGCCATGTAGCCCTCCAGGGCCTTGCTCAGCGGCTCCACCTTGCGCAGGTGGCAGCACAGGTCCGGGTTGCGCCCGTACAGCCGCGGACCGAGCGCGGCCTCCTGCTCGGCCACGGTCCGCGACGGCGTCACGTTGATCACGTTGACCGGGTAGACGGCCTGCACCGCGTCCCGGGTGCCGATGGTCTCGGCGAAGTGGTAGCCGGTGTCGACGAACAGCACGTCGATACCGGGCTTGACCTTGGACACCAGGTGGATCAGCGCCGCGTCCGACATCGACGAGGTCAGGCAGATGCGGTCGCCGAACGTGGCCACCGCCCACCGGATGATCTCCAGGGCGGACGCGCCCTCCAGGGCCTGCGCCGCCGACGCGACGATGTCCTCCAGATCCAGGGCCGGTCTGTCGGTCTCCAGCAGTGTCACCGCGAAGTCTCCTTGTGCGTCCGGCGCTCGGCCGCCCGCGCCCCGCCGACGCCGAGGAAGGCCAGCCTGAAGACGCGCAGGCAGTCCCCGCACGCCCAGGTCCCGTCCTCCTCGTGCGGTCGCAGGTCCTCCTCGCCGCAGTACGGGCAGTAGAACGGCGCCGCTCGTTCGCTCATCGCTCCAGGGCCTTGTGAGATCGGCTGCGGAGCCGGCCGCGCGGACGCGGCCGGCCGTCGGCTACGTGAGGTCGGCTACGTGAGGTCGGCTACGTGAGGTCGGCTACGTGAGGTCGGCCTCGTCGGCGCGCCGCACCCACTCGGCGAAGGTCTCGCCCTCGCGGCGCTGCTCGTCGAACCTGCGCACGATCCGCTCGATGTAGTCGGTCAGTTCCGCCGAGGTGGTCTTCAGGCCGCGCACCTTCCTGCCGAAGGAGGCGCCGACCTGGCCGCCCAGGTGGATCTGGTAGCCCTCGACCTGGTCGCCGTTCTCGTCCAGCACCAGCTGGCCCTTCAGGCCGATGTCGGCGACCTGGATGCGGGCGCAGGCGTTCGGGCACCCGTTGAGGTTGATGGACAGCGGCTGGTCGAAGTCGGGCAGCCGCTTCTCCAGCTCGTCGATCAGGTCCATGGCCCGCTGCTTGGTCTCGACGATCGCCAGCTTGCAGTACTCGATGCCGGTGCAGGCCATCGTCTGGCGGCGGAACGTGGACGGGCGGACCTGCAGGTCGTGCCGGGCCAGCTCGTCGGCGAGCGCCTCGGTCCTGCTCTCCGGGACGTCCAGGATCACCATCTTCTGCTCGGTGGTGGTGCGCACCCGGCCCGACCCGTACCGCTCGGCCAGGTCGGCGACGACGCGCAGGAGCTCCCCGTTGACCCGGCCCGCCTTCGGCGCGAACCCGACGTAGTAGTCGCCGTCCTTCTGCGGGCGGATGCCCACGTGGTCGCGGTGCGGCAGCGGGTCGGCGGGCGGCGGCCCGTCGGGCAGCGCGTAGCCCAGGTACTCCTTCTCCAGGACCTCGCGGAACTTCTCCGCGCCCCAGTCCTGCATCAGGAACTTCAGCCGGGCCCGGGACCGCAGCCGCCGGTAGCCGTAGTCGCGGAAGATCGAGGTGACGCCCGCCCACACCTCGGGCACCCGCTCGGGCGCCACGAACGCGCCCAGCCGCTTGGCGAACATCGGGTTGGTGGACAGGCCCCCGCCGACGAACAGGTCGTAGCCGACCTCGCCCGCGTCGTTGACCACGCCGACGAACGCGACGTCGTTGATCTCGTGCACGGTGCAGTGCGCCGCGCACCCGGAGATCGCCGTCTTGAACTTGCGCGGCAGGTTGGAGAACTCCGGCGAGCCGATGTAGCGGTCGGCGACCGCGCGCAGCTGCGGGGTGGCGTCGATCACCTCGTCCGCGGCGATCCCGGCGAGCGGGCAGCCGATGATCACTCGGGGGGTGTCGCCGCACGCCTCGGTGGTCCGCAGCCCGACCGCCTCCAGCCTCTCCCAGATCGTCGGGACGTTCTCGATCTCGACCCAGTGCAGCTGGATGTTCTGCCGGTCGGTGATGTCGGCGGTGCCGCGGGCGTACCGGACGGAGATGTCGGCGATGGTGCGCAGCTGCTCGGACGTGAGCTGCCCCCCGTCGATGCGCACGCGCAGCATGAAGTAGCGGTCGTCGAGCTCCTCGTCGGCGAGCACGGCGGTCTTGCCGCCGTCGATGCCGGGCCGGCGCTGCGTGTAGAGCCCGTACCAGCGGAACCGGCCGCGCAGGTCGGCCGGGTCGATGGAGTCGAACCCCCGCTTGGCGTAGATGTCGATGATCCGGCGGCGGACGTTCAGCCCGTCGTCGTTCTTCTTGTTCTCTTCGTTCTTGTTCAGCGGCTCGCGGTAGCCGAGGGCCCACTGGCCCTCTCCTCGCTTGCGTCTCGTCGCTGGTGGCACGGCGCGCGTCCTTGTCGGTCAGAACGATCGGTGTCGATCAGAGCGATCGGTGTCGGTCAGAACGATCGGTGGGTGGAGGGACGCGTGGCGCACCGGCGTTCTCAAAGGCCGGGGGCTCGACGCTGAGCGCAGGGCGGAAGGAACGTGACGCCGGGCACCACGCACTCGCGGACAACGTGAGTCGTGGTCAGGGCGTCACCGACAGATCGCGCTGCGGACGCGGAGGAAGTCGACGTGCCGGCGCATCACCAGCAACGGGTCCGCAGCACTCATAGCAGCACTTTGACACGCGCACTCGCGGCATGTCCAGTTGCGTCCGACATGCGGACGCATGCGGCGAACGGCCGCCGCGGCCGGGGCGCTCATCCCTGGCGCCTCCAGTTCACCCCGGGCTCGGCGGCGCGGGGCGGCCGCTCGTCCGCCCTGTCGGCGGCTTCGTCGGCGGCTTCGGCGGGGGCTTCGGCGGGGGCTTCGTCGCGGCGGCGGCGCTCCTCGGGGGTCGCGGGGGAGGGCGAGTGCTGGCAGTCGCACCACGAGCCGCCACGGCACTCGCCATGGCGGTGGTCCCGGCACGCCGCACAGATCACCCCTTCATTGTCGCCGATCCGGCGCGGTGCGCGGAACCGGGGCGCGGTTCCTTCGGCGCGCGGCGCCCCGGACGCGCGGGATCGAAACGATCTTGATCGGCCGGGGCCCGGCGTGCGTCGAACTGATCACGGGAACCGCGACGCGGACGGCCGAGTGGGACGGTGCGGCATGGTGTGGACGGAACACCCCCTCTGGCGGGTGGGCGTGACCGGCGTGTTCCGGCGGGGCGGCCCGCGCCTCCGCGCCGCGGCGCTCGCCGTGCGCCCGGAGGCGCGTCTCGAGGCGCCCGTCTCCGCCGGCGGACCCGCGGGCGAGCCCGCCGGCGATCCCGAGGGCGAGGCGGCGGCGAGCCGGGCAGGGGAGCGTCCGGGAGGCGGCGGGGTGGTCTGGGGGCTGGTGCGGGACACGGCCGTCGCGGCCTTCCGCTACCGGGTGACCGGTCTGGCCGCCGAAGCCGCGTTCTTCGCGCTGCTGTCGCTGCCGGCCTTGGTCATCGCGCTGGTCGGGCTGATGGGGCACCTGCGCGGGCTGCTCGGCCCGGGCGGCGTCGAGGAGGTCCGCGCCTGGGTCATCGCGCGGGCCGAGACCGTGCTGACCGGGCCCGCGGTGGACTCGGTGGTGGTCCCGCTGATCGACGAGGTGATCCGCGGCGGCAGCCCCAACGTCGTCTCGCTGAGCTTCCTGTTCACGCTCTGGGCGGGGTCGCGCGCCACCAACGTCTACGTCGACACGATCACCATCGCCTACGGCCTGTCGGGCGTGCGCGGGGTGGTGCGCACCCGGCTGCGCGCGTTCGTCCTCTACCTGGTCGGCCTCGTGGTCATGCTGATCGTCATCCCGCTGCTGGTGGCCGGGCCCGCCCTGCTGCGGCGGACGCTGCCGGTGGGCGCGGGGTACGTGCCGGTGCTGTACTGGCCCGTGGTGGTGACGCTGTCGGTCCTGTTCCTGGCGCTGCTGTACCACATGAGCGTCCCGGTGCGGACGTCCTGGTGGCGGCAGGTTCCGGGCGCCGTGGTGGCGCTGGCGGTGTGGATCGGCGGCGGGTCCGCGCTGCGGCTGTACCTGAGCGGGTCGCTGAGCGGGGTGTCGGTGTACGGGCCGCTGTCGGCGGCGATCGCCGTGCTCGCCTGGCTGTACGTGGTGGCCCTGGCGGTGCTGGTGGGCGCGGCGCTCAACGCCGAGATCGACCGGCGCTGGCCGAGCGGCGACACGGCGCGGGCGCGCGCCCGTACCGCGGCGGAGAATCCGGCAAACGGCTCCGACGGTAAAAAATAAGCCTGATAACGGTCTGACAAGGCTAAACATGGCGTAACCTCGCCAGACATGACGCTCCATGAGGAGAGCGGCGGCCGGATCCGCACGGTGACCGGCCCCGTCCCCGTCTCCGCCGTCACCGGGCCGGTGCTCCCGCACGAGCACCTGCGGCTGGACCTGCGCTGGCCGACCCGGCCCGCGCTGCTGGAGTCCGACCCGCGGCGGTGGCTGGACGAGGAGAAGGCCGTCATGACCGAGCTGGCCGCGCTGCGCGCCGAGCGCGGGCTGGCCGTCGTCGTGGACCTGACCTGCGACGGGATGGGACGCAGCGCCCCGTCGCTGGCCCGCATCAGCGCCGGGTCCCGGGTCGCGGTGGTGGCCGGCACGGGCGTGTTCGCCGAGCCGTTCCACCCCGCGTTCGTCGGCGACGCCGACGAGGAGCGGTTGGCCGAGCACTTCCTCGCCGAGATCGGGTTCGGTCTCGACGGCACCAACGCGCTGCCCGGCGTCATCGGCGAGATCGGCACCTGGGGCGAGGCGCCCACCCCGCGCGAGGAGCGCTGCCTGCGCGCCGCCGCCCGCGCCGCCCGCTACGCCGGCCTGCCGGTGGCGACCTGCGGACGGGCCGGGGCCGTGCAGCTGGACATCCTCACCGGCGCGGGACTGGAGCCGCACCGCGTCGCCGTCGGGCGGCAGGACCTCGCCGACGACCCCGCCCTGCCCCGCAAGATCGCCGAGGCGGGCGCGTACGTGTCGTTCGGCTCGCTCGGCCTGGCGGGCGAGGACCCCGTGGCGCTGGGCGCCCGCGTGCGCGCCGTCATGGAGCTGCTGGAGGCCGGGCTCGGCGACCGGGTGCTGCTCAGCACGGGCGTGTCCCGGATGGCGCACGTCCGCCGCTACGGCGGCCCCGGCTACGGCTACCTGTTCGAGGTCTTCCTGCCCGCGCTGCGCGCCGCCGGGGCCGACGAGGACACCCTCACGCGGCTCGTCCGCGACAACCCCCTGCGCTGGCTGACCTGCGCCGACACCGCCTGAGCGCCGACCGGGGCGGACGGGCCGGAGACGTCCTCGGGCGGCGGCGCCGCCCGAGCCGCGGCCCACTCGATATCCCGGCGTGGCTGGGTAGGTCACAGGGGCAGAGGGACGGGCGAAGCTCCGCGACCCCGAAGGGGGGTGCCGCCGATGCCTCGGAAAGCGACCGGCGGGAGCGCCCGGCGCCACGCGGGCGCCGGCCCCCAGAGCGTCCGGCTGCCGTTCACCGATCGCGCCGAAGCGGGCCGCCTGCTGGCCGAGCGGCTGGCGCCGATGGGCCTGGAAGGGGCGGTCGTCCTGGCGCTGCCCCGCGGCGGCGTCCCGGTCGGCTACGAGATCGCGCGGCGGCTGTCGACGCCGGACCGGCCCGCCCGGCTGGAGGTGCTGGTCACCCGGAAGATCGGCTACCCGTTCCAGCCCGAGCTGGGCGTGGGCGCGATCGCCGAGGGCGGCGAGCCGGTGTTCGACCGGGACCTGCTGGAGCGCCTGTCGCTGGACGAGGACGACCTGGCCGCCACGGTCGAGGCCGAGCGCGCCGAACTGGACCGCCGGGTGCGCGTCTACCGGGGCGACCGCGCGCTGCCCGACCTGACGGGACGGGCGGTCATCGTGGTGGACGACGGGCTGGCGACCGGCGGCACCGCGCGCGCCGCCCTGCGCGCCGTGCGGGCGCGCCGACCGGCGCGGCTGGTGCTGGCGGTGCCGGTGGGGGCCGCCGAGACCGTCCGCGCGCTGGCGCTCGAGGCGCAGGCGAGCCCGAGCGGCGCCGACGAGCAGGTGGTGGTGCTGGCGGCGCCGTGGTCGTTCCGCGCCGTGGGCCAGTGGTACCGGGACTTCGAGCAGCTGACCGACGCCGACGTCATCTCCTGGCTGGACCGCGCCCGCCTCGGCGAGTGAGACCGCCCGGCGGTGCGGGAGCCGGGCGGGAAATGGCGCAGAGCGCGCTTTCACGGAAATAGATCACAGCGCCGGGACGCGTCCTGTATTGGGTCCCTCCATACTCCGCATTAGCGCGTCGCGCGGCGTTTTCGGCGGCACCGTGACACACATGTGACGGACATGTGATGAAAGAGCTCGCGGGTTTTCAGTGAGAGGGCAACGCAAACGGCCCCGCGGGGCGGGGCCGTACGTTTTTCCGGTGGCGTGCCGGGGTGCGCGATACGGCGATCCGGCCGCTGCCTGGATCGCCTCAGGCGGCGTTCGCGCGACGCATCCGGCGACGGCGCTCCGAGGCGCGCTCGTCTTCGTTCAGACCGCCCCACGTGCCGTACTTCTCGGGCCGGGACACCGCGTAGTCGAGACACTCGGTGCGCACGGGGCAGCCCATGCAGATCTGCTTGGCCTTGCGCTCACGGATCTCGCGTTCGGGCTGACGCTCGCCGTCAGGTCCGAAGAAGAGCACCAGGTCTTCCCCCCGGCACGCCGCGGCGTCCTGCCAGCCCCAGCTGGGACGAGGGAGGTTTGCCTGACGACGTACCTGAGCCATGGAACACCCACCTTGGTTGGTTTGCTGAGCAATTTCAGGACATGGACGCTCGGCGTGCTCGAAGACGTGCGTCAGCAGCACCGAGAGGTCCAACGTCTGGAGTTGCCGCTCTGTTCCCCGCCCGGTTCTCCGAGGCGCAGGGCCGCGCGGCAAGGGAGACCCTCGAATGGGGCCCCGGAGAGATTACACGAGGGCCGCCTCGTTGAGAAGGGTGAGGTCCCTAACAACGTAGGTTTCGAGGTTCTCTTGGCATCCTCGGCCGCATGGATCGGTCTGCGCGACCCGCTCCACGACGATCCGGTAACACCTGTCGCCTACTACAACCACCGCGTGGTACGGAGATGTTCCCGACACCGATTCCACGGTGACCGCCGTCACGCCGCGGACCCCGGTGTGCTCGCGCACGAAGTGCTCGGCGGCCTGCGCCGGCTCGGGGTAGCCGGCCCGGCCGCGCAGGCGGTCGAGCAGGACCTCGCCCCGCAGGTAGGCCTCCACGGCCCGCACGGCCTCGTCCCGGTCGAGGGCGCCGTAGTAGACGCCGTGGGGGAGGCAGACCAGGTTCGCCGCGAAGCGGTCACCGCCGACGTGGGTCGTTTCCCAGACAAAAGGGGCGAATCGCTCCGACAGGAAGCGGGCGAGGGGCGCGCCGTGCTGGGCGCAGCAGGCGTTGTGCTTGCCGTGCGTGCACACCAGCAGCAGCGGGTCGGCGACCGGTTCGCCGAACTTCGGGGGCGTCCCGGCGGCGACCGCCGCCAGGTCCAGGTCGGCCAGTTCGGCGGGGTCGGCGAGCTCGCGTCCCTCCAGCCAGACGCGCTCGCCGTGGGAATAGCCCACGTACACCTGCACGGGCGGGATGCCGCGCCGCCGCCCGGGCCTGCGGATGAGCTGCGGCCGTACGCCCGCGGCCCGCGCGGCGCGCACGGCCTCGGTGATCGCGGCGGGACCGGGCGGGCCCTGCTCGACGCGCTCCGGCCACGGCCCCGGGTGCTCGATGAGCAGCCAGCCGCGCGCCTTGGCGGTCGCGCTCGCCAGGCACGGTCGATCGCCCGAGTGGCTGCCCGGGCAGTGGCCGCAGCTGTTCCGGCGCGTCACGTGGGAACCCCCGTTGATCGAGATTGATTAGGTTAGGTTAACCTAATCATCCTCCGGGTGCCAGGGGGTGTGAATCACCCCATACCCCAGATTTGATCTCCAATGGCCGCATCGCGCTCCGTTTGAGCGGCCGCTGCCCTCATCTGACCGTTGATTCGAAGATCTGCCTGCGCGGATCGCCGCGCCGCCCGTACCGTATCGGTGACGTCACCGCATCCCGCTGGTCGCACGGGTCACACCGTTCGGAGGAGCGACTCGGCGATCGGCAGGGCCGCGGCCCGGTCGGCGGGCACCAGGCCGATCCGGGTGCGGCGGTCGAGCAGATCGGCGGCGTCCAGGGCGCCCTCGTGGCGCAGCGCCCAGGCCAGCTCGACGCGCAGCACGGGCAGGCCGGGCGCCGCCGGCTCCAGCAGCGCGGGGTCCTCGCGCGCCAGGGCCGCCACCAGCGGAGCCTCCGTGCCGTACCGCCGCACCAGGCGGCGCGGCGCGTCCAGCGCCGCCAGGCGGGCGGGCGGCGCGGCGCCGACGAGCGGCAGGCGCGCGGTGCGACTCGGACCGGCGTCCAGGTGTGGGGCGGACGCCACGGCCGCGTCCACGGCGTCCTCGGCCATCCGCCGGTAGGTGGTCAGCTTGCCGCCGACGACGGTGACGACGCCGTCGCGGGAGGTCAGCACGGCGTGCCGCCGGGACAGGTCCGCGGTGCCGTCGGCCTGGTCGCGCGGACCGCCGTCCAGCAGCGGGCGCAGCCCGGCGAACGCGCCCGCGACCTGGTCGCGGCGCAGGGGGACGTCGAGCGCCGCGCCCAGGATGTCGAGCAGGAAGCCGATGTCGGCCTCGGTGGGCTCGGGGACGTCGGGGATCGGGCCGTCGACGGGCTCGTCGGTCAGGCCGACGTAGACGCGCCCGTCCTCCTGGGGGATGACGAGGACGAACCGGTTGGACGCGCCGGGCACGGGCAGATGCAGCCCCGCCGACAGGTCGGGCAGCGTCTCGCCCCGCAGCACCAGATGCGTGCCGCGGGACGGGCGCAGCGCGACCCCGTCGACGAGGCCGCCCGCCCAGACGCCGGTCGCGTTGACCACGGCCCGGGCGCGCACGGCGAACTCGCGGCCGGTGAGCTCGTCGCGCACCTGCGCCCCGTCCCCGCTCAACGCCAGGGCGCGGCAGCGGGTGAGGATGCGCGCCCCCAGGCCGGCGGCGGTGCGGGCGATCGCGATGACGAGGCGCGCGTCGTCGGCGAGACGCCCGTCCCAGGACAGCAGTCCTCCGCGCAGACCGTTCGGGCTCAGCGGCGGGGCGAGGCGCAGCGTCTCGACGGCCGACAGGCGGCGCGGGCGGGGCAGGACCCCGCGGGGGGTGCGCGCGGCCATGCGCAGGACGTCCCCCGCGAACAGCCCGGCGCGCATCAGGCTCGCCTGGGAGCGATCGACCATCGGTGTGAGCGGCAGCACGAACGGAACGGCCTGCACCAGGTGCGGGGCGGTGCGCGTCATCAGGACGCCGCGTTCGACGGCGCTCTCGTAGGCGACGTCGACCTGCCCGGACGCCAGATAGCGGAGCCCGCCGTGGACCAGCTTGGAGCTCCAGCGGGACGTGCCGAACGCCAGATCGTGCGCGTCGATCGCCGCCACGGACAGGCCGCGCGACGCCGCGTCCAGGGCCACGCCCGCGCCGGTGACGCCCAGCCCCACGACCAGGACGTCCACGACCTCGCCGGGCAGGGCGTCGAGTTCTGCGGCCCTGCGCTCCGCGGAGAGAGAGGTGTTCATGGCGCCAGGGTCCTTTCCAAGATGCGGCGCAGTTCGGCGTCGAAGGCGTCCTCGGACAGGTCGGGGTCGGCGTCGTCGGTCATGGTGCGCAGCGACAGCGCGAACGACTGGACGATCAGCAGCAGCGCGCGGGCCTGCCGGGCCGGATGGTCGCGCCGGATCGTCCCGTCCGCGTGCCCGGCGCGCAGGGACTCCTCGAAGAACGAAAGGAACGCCTCCTGGCTCGCGCCGCGCCGGTCCAGCACGTACGGGAGCAGCAGCTCGGGGTCGACGTCCACGATCTTGCGGAGCAGCGGATGCGACCGGAACGCCCGCACCCCCTCCACCAGCGACTCGACGAGCCGCTCGCGGACCGGGCGGCCGTCGTCGGGCGGCTGCGCGGCCGCCGCGACGGCGATCCACTCGCGCGTCATCAGGTCCCCGACGATCGTGCGGACGTCCGGCCAGCGCCGGTAGAGCGTCATGCGCGACACCCCGGCGCGGCGGGCGATGTCGGTGAGCGTGGTGCGGCGCACCCCCACCGCCAGCACGCAGTCGCGGGCCGCGTCCAGAACCGCGTCGTCGGTCGTGGTTCTGTTGTGACGATTGGACGGCATATGTCACAGTGTAAGGGCTGGTGTCGAGACCCCAGGGAGGCGCGGTGGACACCCCGGACATGCGGTGGAGCGGATGGGGAGACCCGGCCAGGGCGACGCGGCTGCCGGAGGGCGCCGTGCGCCTGCTCCGGGACCTGCTGGGCGTGCGCCCCGCCGACGGCGCGCCGCCGCGCCTGGAGGACGTCGCCGTCCCCGCCTCGCGGCTCGACGGGGACGCGCTCGGCGCCCTCGCCGAAGCGGTCGGGGGCGAGGCGCACGTGCGGACCGATCCCGAGACGCGCATCCGGCACACGCGGGGCAAGTCCACGCCCGACCTGCTGCGCATCCGGGCGGGGGAGGCGTCCGACGCGCCCGACGCGGTCGTCTTCCCGGGCTCGCACGAGGACGTCTTGGCCGTGCTGCGGGCCTGCGCGCGGCGGCGCGTCGCGGTGGTGCCGTTCGGCGGCGGCACGTCGGTCGTGGGCGGTCTCGCCCCGCGCGGCGCGTTCGACGCGTTCGTCGCCCTGGACCTGCGCCGCATGAACGCCCTCGTCGACCTCGACCCGGTCTCGCGCACCGCCGTCCTGCAACCGGGGCTGCGGGCTCCGCGGGCCGAGGCGCTGCTGCGCGAGCGCGGATTCACCCTCGGGCACTTCCCGCAGTCCTTTGAGTGGGCGTCGATCGGAGGCTTCGCGGCCGCGCGGTCCAGCGGGCAGGCGTCCGCCGGGTACGGGCGGTTCGACGAGATGGTCGTCGCGCTGACCGCGGCCACGCCGGAGGGCACGCTCAGCCTGGGGCGGGCGCCCCGGTCCGCGGCGGGCCCGGACCTGCGCCAGCTCGTCCTCGGCTCCGAAGGGGCGTTCGGTGTGATCACCTCGGTGACGGTGCGGATCCGTCCCGCCCCCGAGACGTCCGCCTACGAGGGCTGGCGGTTCCCCTCCTTCTCCCAGGGCGGCGCGGCGCTGCGGCGGCTCGCCCAGGACGGTCCGCTGCCGACCGTCCTGCGGCTGTCCGACGAGGCCGAGACGATGGTGGGGCTCGCCGACCCGGACGCCATCGGAGCGGGCCTGGGAGAGGCGTCCGGCTGCCTGGCCGTGGTCGGTTTCGAAGGCGCCCCGCAGGAGATCGCCGACCGCCGCGACAGAGTGCGCGCCGTCCTGGAGGACGAAGGCGGCGAGCCCCTGGGCCCCGAGCCCGGCCAGGCGTGGGAGCACGGCCGCTACACCGCCCCCTACCTGCGCGACGCGCTCCTGGACGTGGGAGCCTTCGCCGAGACCCTGGAAACGGCCACGTTCTGGTCCGGCCTGCCGGATCTGTACGCCGCCGTCAAGGACGCGCTGACCTCGACGCTGACCGCGCAGGGCACACCGCCTCTGGTCATGTGCCACATCTCGCACGTCTATCCGGCCGGGGCGTCGCTGTACTTCACGGTCGTGTGCGCGCAGGGCTCCGACGCGGTGCGGCACTGGGAGAAGGCCAAGCACGCCGCGAACGACGCCATCCTGGACGCCGGCGGCACGATCACCCACCACCACGGCGTCGGCGCCGACCACCGCGACTGGTACGCCCGGGAGATCGGGCCGCTCGGCGTCGACGTCTTGCACGCCGTCAAACGCAGGCTCGATCCGGCGGGCATCCTCAATCCCGGGGTGCTCCTGCCGCCCGTCCCCGAGGAGCGGCCGCGATGACGGCCGGGGCGCCCTCGCCGGACCGCCGCGCGTTCACCGCGATCGTCAACCCCGCCGCGGGCGGGTCGGCCTCCGCCGCCGCGCTGGTCCCCGTGGCGCGGCTGCTGCGCGAGGCGGGCGCGCAGGTGGTCGTCGAATACAGCCGCGACCTGGAGCACGCGGCCGCGCTCGCCCGCGCCGCCGCCGACGCCGGCCGCGTCGTGCTGGGCGTGGGCGGGGACGGCATGGTGGGCTGCGTCGGCGGCGCCCTCGCCGGGACGCGTGCCGTGCTGGGCATCGTCCCGGCCGGACGCGGGAACGACTTCGCCCGCCAACTCGGCATCCCGTCCCAGCCCGACGCATTGGCCCGCCTGCTGCTTGAGGGGGAGCCGCGCCCGGTGGACGCCATCGACGCCAACGGGACCCCCGTCCTGGGCAGCGTCTACGCCGGAGTGGACGCCGTCGCCAACGACAACGCCAACAAGACCCGTCTGCTCCGCGGATCGGCCGCCTACTACATCGGCGCGCTGCGGGCCGTGCTCGCCTGGCGCCACGCCGACTACGTGATCACCGTCGACGGCCGGGAGCACCGGCGCACCGGCTACACCGTGGTCGCCGCCAACTCCGGGTGGTACGGCTTCGGCCGCCACATCGCCCCGGACGCCCGCGTGGACGACGGGCTGCTGGACGTGGTGATCATCAAACGGGCGCCGAAGCTCCTCTTCTTCACCGTGATGCGGGAGCTGGAGCGCGGCGCCCACGTGCGCCGCCCCCAGGTCGAGGTGCTGCGCGGCCGCAAGGTCCGGATCGAGCTGGCCGACCCCGGCCGGACGCTCCCGTACGGGGCGGACGGCGAACTCCCGGGGACGCTCCCCGTGACCGCCGCCGTCATGCCCGCGGCCCTGCGCGTCCTGGCGCCCTGAGCGGAGGGCCCCTGAGCAGGAGGGACGCGCCCCCCGCGGCCTCCGCGCAGAGGCCGCCGAGGTGCCGCGACACCCGGTTTCCGCACCGCCGCCAGATTTGGAAGGCATGTTTCGGTCGGTTTGCCCCCGCATTACGGACGTCCGTATAGCGTTCATTACGTCCCGATTGGGACCTGTGGGCGATCGCGAGCCCGATCATGAGATGGCGACAGCTCGCCGTTCTGGGGGGACTCATGATCCAGATGGCCGCGGTCGTCCTGGGCGTGGAGGCGCCGACGTCCACGGGGGTGGCGTCGGCGCCTACCGCGCTGAGCGCCGGGACCGGCCCCGGCGCGTGACGTTTATCTCTGAGCGGTCCATCTCTCGGCGCCTGTCTCTCGGCGCCTGTCTCTCGGCGCCTGCGTCTTGCTTGCTCCGTCCGTGCCGTCGCGCCGTCGCGCGCCCCAGGCCGAACCGCCGCGCGCGCCTGGCCGAATCGCTTGACGGGGAGATCATCTCCGGGGAAGGGTGGCGCTGGTTCCCCACATCCCCCGGAGGTGACGTGTGCGCGCCGAGGACGCGGCCGCGGAGCGAGCCCCAGAGAACTCGCGGACGTCGGAGGCGGGCGCGGGATGGGCTTGCGGAAAGCCGGGCAGCTTCTACGACCTGCTGCCCGAGCGGGTGCAGGCGTTCTCCTGGCGCCGTCCCTCGGTCCTGTGGCGTTCGCGCAACGACGTCATCGCCAGGCTGTTCGGCGACCCTTCCCCCGGGATCCGGCGGCGCTGCGTGGCCGCGCTGACCGCGCGCGGCACCCCCGCGGCGTTCACCATGCACCGCTCGACCCCGGAGTTCTCGTTCCTTCTCCTCGGGGACACGGGTGAAGGGGACCGCTCCCAGTACGCCGTGGTGCCCCCCGCGCTGCGCGTGGGGGAGGACACCGACTTCATGGTCATCGCCAGCGACGTCATTTACCCGACGGGCGAGGCGGCGGACTACCCGGACAAGTTCTACCGGCCCTACCAGCACTACCCGGGGCCCATCTACGCCGTCCCCGGCAACCACGACTGGTACGACGGGCTGCAGGGATTCCTGCGGGTGTTCTGCGATCTGACGATGGACTGCACGCCCGACCCCTGGCACGGCCCCCTGGCGCTGGTGCCGCGCCTGCTGTGGCGCCGTCCCGGCGCCGTGGACGACAAAGCCCTGACCGAGGCCAGGAACCGCTACCGGGGCGCCCCCCGGCAGCGCGCCCGGCAGCCCGGCCCCTACTGGGCCATCGACACCCCGTCGCTGCGGATCGTGGCCATCGACACCGGCATCACCGGCGTCATCGACCGCGACCAAGGGGCATGGCTGCGCCAGATCTCGGCAGGCCCCAAACCCAAGCTGCTCATCACGGGCAAGCCCCTATATGTAAACGACCGCCGCGAGCCCGGCCCGATCGAAGGCGGAGGCACGGTGGACGACATCGTCCGCGCCCCCGCCAACAACTACGTCGCCGCCATCGGCGGCGACATCCACAACTACCAGCGCTACCCGGTGCGCGTCGGCGACCGCACGATCCAGTACCTCGTGGCGGGAGGCGGCGGGGCGTTCATGCACGCGACCCACACCATCCCCCGCACCCGCCTGGTGGACGAGGACGACTTCCGCTGCTATCCGCTGCGCGGCGACTCCCTGTCGCGCTACAGCAAGCTGTACGGCCGGTGGCTGCGCCTGCCGAGCCTGTTCGAGCTGACTCCGGAGGAGGCCACCGCGGTCGTCCGGCACCGCCTCGGGATCGAGCCGGCCCGCGCGTACCACAGCGTCGGCGCCGACTCCGGAGCCGTCCCGTCGCGGCGCGCCCGCTTCGTCGCCGCGGTGCTGGGCGTCCCCAAGGGACGGCGGCGCAGGGTGCGCACCCGGCTGCCGGTGGCCAAGATCCCGCAGCGTTTCCGTTCGGAGATGGCCGACTGGGACCGCCCCCCGTTCTTCAAGAGCTTCCTGCGCCTCGACGTCGACGAGGAGCGGCTGCGCATCCGCTGCTACGGGGTGACGGGATGCGGCGAGCACGAAGACCGCCCGCCCGTGGAGGACGAGGTGACCATCCCCCTGCGCCCGATCGCCCCTGCCTGACGGCCCGCCGGGGCGACGTCCCGGCGCCGCGGCCTTGTCGGTGCCGTCGGCGACACTGGAGCCGTGAGGATCGCGGTGGCCTGCGGCAAGGACGGCGGAGGCACGCTGCGCCCGGTGGACGACGCCGGCGCGCCCGCCGGACCGGCCGAGCGCGTCGCCGACCTCGTCGCCGCGATCGCCGAGCGCGAGCGCGCCCTCGCCCCGCGCTGGGTGTGGCCGTCCACCGCCCGCCTGTACCCGCGGCTGCTGCGGGCGGGCGTGCGGGTGGCCCGGTGCCACGATCTGGAGCTCGTCGAGACCCTGCTGCTCAACCACGACGGCCGCTACGGGGAGCCGCGCTCGGTCCGGGCCGCCTGGGCCAGGCTGCGCGGCGCGCCCGTCCCGCCCGACCCCGCGCCGCCCGACGCGCTGCCCCAGCCGTCGCTGTTCGACGACGCCGAGACCGGCGGCGCCGGGGGCGCCGACGCCGACGACATCGACCAGATCGTGGAGGTGCACGCCGCGCAGCGCCGCCGGTCGGCCGGGCTGGACGGGTTCGCGCTGCTGGCGGCCGCCGAGTCGGCCGGCGCGCTGGCCGCCGCCGAGATGGGCCACGACGGGCTGCCCTGGTCGGCCGAGCGGCACGACGCCCTGCTCACCGAGCTGCTCGGGCCCCGCCCGTCCGGCGGGCTGCGCCCCCGCCGCCTGCAGGAGCTGGCCGACCGCATCGGCGAGGCGTTCGGCCGGCGCGTCAACCCCGACTCCCCGGCGCAGATCGTCAAGGCGTTCGCGGCGGCCGGGCTGACCGTCCCCTCCACCCGGGCGCACGTGCTCAAGGGACTCGACCATCCGGCGGTCCCGCTGCTGCTGGAGTACAAGGAGCTGTCCCGGCTGTACACCGCGCACGGCTGGACCTGGCTGGACACCTGGGTGTCGGGCGGGCGGTTCCGGCCCGAGTACGTGGTCGGCGGCGTGGTGTCGGGCCGCTGGGCCACCAACGGCGGCGGGGCCCTGCAGATCCCCCGCGTGCTGCGCCGGGCGGTCGTCGCCGACCCCGGCTGGGCGCTGGTGGTCGCCGACGCCGCCCAGCTCGAGCCGCGGGTGCTGGCGGCGCTGGCGGGCGACCGCGCCTTCGCCCGCGCCGCCGCGCAGGGCGACCTGTACAGCGCCCTCGCCGACGCCTTCGGCGGCGACCGCGGCAAGGCCAAGATCGCCCTGCTGTCCGCCATGTACGGCGGCGGCACCGGCGAGGCCGTGCAGCTGCTCGCCGTGCTCAAGAACCGGTTCCCCGAGGCGTTCGGGTTCGTGGAATCGGCCGCCCGCGCGGGCGAGCGCGGGCACCTGGTGCGGTCGCTGCTCGGGCGCACCTGTCCGCCGCCGTCCCCCGAGTGGCGCGCCCTGACCGCCGAGGGCGGCGAGCGCGCGGCCGCGGCGGTGCGCAGCCGGGGACGCTTCACCCGCAACTTCGTCGTCCAGGCGACCGCCGCCGACTGGGCGCTGGTGCTGCTGGCCACGCTGCGCCGCCGGCTCGCCGAGCTGGGCCCGCCCCGCCTGGTGTTCTTCCAGCACGACGAGGTGATCGTCCACACCCCGCGGGAGCTGGCGGAGCGGGTGGGCGCGGCCGTGCGGGCGTCCGCCGAGGAGGCCGGACGCCTGCTGTTCGGCCGCACCCCCGTCGTGTTCCCGATGGAGATCGCCGCCGTCGACTGCTACGCCGACGCCAAATGAGGCCGCGGGAGGCGCGGCCGCGGAGGGCGCCGGGTGAGAGGGGCGGCTAGCGGCGGACGCTCAGGGACGGGCGGTTGTTCAGCGCCTCCACGTCCGAGAACGACGTCTGCCGGTAGGCGTTGCTGATGGCCTCGAGCTCCTCGGCGCTGAGCACGTCCTCGATCCGCTCGAAGCCGTCCGGGGCGCGTTCGCTCACCGTGTGCAGGATGCGGTCGGCGGGCATGTCGCGGCACGCCAGCACGATCGCGTTGACCGGCTCGCGGCGCGCCTTGTCGTAGGCGGCCAGCCCCTCGGCGGGGTCGTCGGCCTGGGCGAGCTCGTGCGCCAGGACGCGGGCGTCCAGCACGGCCTGCGAGCCGCCGTTGGAGCCGATCGGGTACATCGGGTGGGCCGCGTCGCCGAGCAGGGTGACCCGCCCGTGGGTCCAGGCCGGCAGCGGGTCCCGGTCGATCATCTTGTGCTCGAGGATCCGCTCGGTCGACGACAGCAGCGCGGGCACGTCCAGCCAGTCGAACCGCCAGTCGGCGAAGTACGGCAGGAAGTCCTCCAGCCGGCCCTCCCGGGTCTCCGTGTCGGGCGCCTCGGTGATCCCCTCGTCGACGACCTTGACCTCGGCGACCCAGTTGAGCAGCGCCCGCCCCTCCCGCTCGGCCTTCCGCGAGATCGGGTAGACGACCAGCTTGACGGCGGCGTTGCTGCCCGCCACGGCCATGGTGCGGCCGTCCAGGAACGGCTCGCCCTCGGTCATGCCGCGCCACAGCCGCACGCCGTTCCACAGCGGCCCGGGCTCGTCGGGGTAGAGCACCGCCCGCACCGTCGAGCGGAACCCGTCCGCCCCGACCAGCACGTCGCAGCGCTCGGTCTCGACCGCGCCGCTCGCACGGTCGCGCAGCCGCACCCGCACGCCCGAGTCGTCCTGCTCGAAGGTCTCGAACACGGTCCCGGTGCGCACGGCGTCCGCGCCGAGCCGCTCGCGGACGGCGTCGAGCAGGATCATCTGCAGCTCGCCGCGGTGGATCGAGTACTGGGGCCAGCGGTAGCCCTGCGCGGTGCCGCGCGGCTCCGCCCAGATCCGTCCGCCGTGCCGGTCGAAGTGGACCATCTGGGCGGGCTCGACGCCGGTGTCGGCGAGCCGGTCGCCCAGCCCCAGCTCGGTCAGCTCGCGCACGGCGTGCGGCAGCAGGTTGATGCCGACGCTGAGCGGCCGCAGCCGGGTGGCGGCCTCGACGATCCGCGTGCGCATCCCCGCCTCGTGCAGGCTCAGCGCCGTGGTGAGACCGCCGATGCCCGCTCCGACGACGAGTACGTCCATATGGTGTTATCGCCTTTCCGTCCTTTTATTTCCTCTGCCGGGCCCGGCGTTCGGACGGGCCGGTCGCCCCGGCCGTCTCAGCCGTCCGAGCACGCGGCCCTGACGTCGGCCGCGCGCGGGTCGGGCGTCGCCGGACCGGCGTTCGTGACATCGGCCCCGCCGTGGCCGCCGCGGACGAGCCGGCCGACCTTCGCGCGGGTGCCGATGAACTCCGGCAGCGCCCGCGTCTCGATCTGGTCGCGCTCGGACGGCAGGGGCACCGGCACGTCGGCGACCACCCCGGTGGGGGACGGGCCGAGGACCACCACCCGGTCGCCGACGTAGACGCTCTCGTCGATGTCGTGCGTGACCAGCAGGATGGTCATCTTCTCCGCCCGGTGCACCTGCAGGACCAGGTCCTCCAGGTCCTCGCGGGTCTGGGCGTCCACCGAGCCGAACGGCTCGTCCATGAGCAGCAGCGAGGGCTGGTAGGCCAGCGCGCGGGCGATCGACACCCGCTGCTGCATGCCGCCCGACAGCTGCCAGGGGTACTTGCGGGCGGCGCCGGCCAGCCCCACCGACTCCAGGGCGGCCATCGCCGCCTCCCGCCGCTCCGCCTTGGACTTGCCGCGGCGGCGCAGCGGCAGCGCCACGTTGTCGCGCACCGTCAGCCACGGGAACAGCGAGCGGCTGTAGTCCTGGAAGACCACGGCCAGCCCTTCGGGCACGCCGGTGACCGGCTGTCCGTTGAGGACGACCTTCCCGCCGGTGGGGCGGATCAGCCCCGCGATGCAGCGCAGCAGCGTGGACTTGCCGCAGCCGGACGGCCCGACGATGCTGACCAGCTGGCCGTCCGGGACGGTGAGGTCGATGCCGCGGATCGCGACGTGTCCGTCCGGGTAGGTGTGGCTGAGGGCGGCTATCTCGAGCACGACGTACTCCCTCTCTTGGTGGTGGCGAGGAGCGTCCTCGCGAGGGGGGCGGCCCCCGCGCCCCCGGGGCGATTCAGTTGGCGAGCCTGCGGGCGCCACTGTGCCAGGCGAGCAGCCGCCGTTCCAACAGCAGGAACGCGCTGTTGAACAGCACGCCCAGCACGCCCAGCATCACGATGCCGGCCCACATGGCGGGCAGGTCGAAGTCGCGCTGCGCGCCGATCAGCTGGGCGCCGATGCCCGCGGTGCTGCCGACCAGCTCCGACAGCACCATGAGGATGAGCGCGAAGGCGAGGCTGACCCGCAGCCCCGCGAAGATCTTCGGCGCGGCGGCGGGCAGGATCACCGTCACCAGGCGCCGGTACCGCGACAGGCCGAACACCCGCGCGGTCTCCAGCTGCAGGGAGTCCACGGTGCGCACCCCGTCGGCGCTGTTGAGCAGCACCGGCCACACCACGCCGAACGCGATCGTGACGATCTGCATGGTGGCGCCCAGCTGGAACACGATGATGAAGAAGGGCAGCAGCGTGGGCGGGGGGACGGCGCGCAGGAACTGCAGCACCGGGTCGAGCATGTCGTTCAGCGCCCGGAACCGGCCGATCGCCACGCCGAGCGCGACGCCGATCACGCAGGAGATCAGCCAGCCGCCGAACAGATGGCCCAGGCTGGTGGAGAAGTCGTCCACCGCCTTGTCGGTGAGGAACGCCTGCGAGGCCGGGCCGGAGAACCACATCTCGTGCAGCGCGGAGACGATCGTCGACGGGGGCGGGAAGTACTCCTCGTCGGCCGCCCGGGTGCCGGCCTCCCAGGCGATCACCGCGAGCGCGACCAGCCACAGCCGCTCGGCGGTCCCGCGCAGCAGCCGTGTCATGAGACTCCCTCCACGCGGGCGGTGTTCCAGCGGAAGGCGATCCGTTCGAGCCCGACCAGGCCCGCGTTGACCGCCAGCCCCAGCGCCCCCGCCCAGCAGGCGCCGGCGAGCATGACCGCGGTGTCGCCGCCGCCGGCCTGGCTCTCCATGAGGAAGATGCCGACGCCCTCGCCGCCGCCCGCCAGCAGCTCGGCGCTGATGACGACGATGAGGCCGACCGAGGCGGCGATGCGCACGCCGGTGGCGATGAACGGCGCGGCGCTGGGCAGCGACACCCGCCACAGCACCGACCCCTCGCCGAACCCGAACGCGCGCAGGCTCTCCTTGGCGACCGGGTCGACGTCCCGCAGCGCGTACAGGGTGTTGATGAGGATCGGCCACAGCGCGGCGTAGAAGATCAACGCCATCTTCTGCTGGGTGACCGAGGAGAAGACGATGAGCACCAGGGGGATCAGCGCCACCGACGGGATGGGGCGGCACATCTCCACCAGGAACCGGGAGGCGGTCCCCAGGAAGGGGACCGAGCCCAGCAGCACGCCGAGGGGGACCGCGACCGCCACCGCGAGCAGCAGACCCCCGGCCCAGGCCCGCAGGGTGTCGCCGACGTCGACCAGGAAGTCGCCGTCGACGGCCAGCCGCCCCGCCTCCCCGAGGATCGTCGTCGCGGCGGGCAGGGCGTCCTCGTCGACCAGCCCGAGGCGGTTGACCGCCTCGACGACGAGGATCGCCCCGACCGCACCCGCGGCGCCGAGCGCGAAACGCCGGGCCTTGATCATCCGGACGATTCCCCGGTGACGAGCAGCGGCTTGACGTCAAGCGGCTGCTTGATGATCCCGAACTGCTGCATCACGTCCGCCACGCGCTGCAGCCGGGTGGCGTTCAGCGAGGTCGGGTAGGTGCCGTAGCTCATCGTGGCGGCCACCTCGGCGGTGATGCCGCGCGCGTACTTGGGCAGGATGTCCTGGACGACCTTGCGGTCGGCGGCCATGCCCTGCGCCTTGATGAGGGCCCGCTGGAAGGCGGCGACGGTCTTGGGGTTCTTGGCCGCGAACTCCTCGGTGGTGGCGTAGCCGGCGATGGGGAAGTCCGCGGTGGCGCCGCTGGACAGGTCGGCCAGCAGGCGGGCGCCCAGCTTCTGCTGGATCTGGGTGCCGAACGGCTCGATGGCCTGGACGGCGTCGACGCTGCCGGACTTCAGGGCCGCCTCCATGTTGGGCGGCGGGACCTCGACGAAGTTCTTGTCCTCGTCCAGCTCGACGCCGGCCGGCTTGGCGGCCGAGCGCACCATCAGCGTGCTGACGTTGCGCTTGGTGTTGACCCCGATCTTCTTGTCCTTCAGGTCCGCGATGCTGCGGATCGGGGAGTCCTTGGCCACCAGCAGGGTGTGGGTCTTCGGCCCGCTGGAGAACGCCTCCGCGACGATCTTGGGCTTGAACGCGCCCTGGGCGGCGGCCGAGAAGAAGGACACGTAGTTGCCGAAGGAGATGTCGAGCTGACCGCCCTTCAGCCGGGGGATCGCGTCGGCGCCGCCGTTGATGGTCTGGGTCTTGACCGTCAGCCCTTCGGCCTTGAACAGGCCGCGGGTGATGGCCAGCTGCAGCGGCGCGGTGTCGCCGACCGGCATGGTGCCCACGGTGATCTCGGACTTCTCCAGGCCGGTGGCGGACTCGCCCTTGTCGGAGTCCCCGCAGGCGGCGGCCGAGGCGGCCACGGTCAGGGCGAGGGCTCCGGCGAGAACGGTACGGCGATGGAGTGCATGCATTGCAACGCTCCGTGATGCGGGGAGATGAAAGTGATCTTTCAACGGTCGGGGAGCGTAGCGCACGGGCGCGGCGTGTGTCGCAAGATGCCACTTTACATGCATAAATGTGAACGAGTGAAAGCAATCTGTGACATCTCGCAGCCATCCATCACAAGTTATGACCTCTGTGATCATTCGGGTTGGCTGTGGTGGTAGCTCTGTGTTGCAATGTTCCGCGCTCGCCCGCAGTGGCCCTTGGGACGCAATTGGAGAATCGCGTTCGGGGCAGCGTGGGCCGCGAGCGGTCGTCCATTGAGAGGTAGCGGAGGGCAGTGCGCACAGCGGAAGGGGCCGAGGGCGCCCCGCAGTCCCCCCGGGCAGCGCCCACTACCGGCAAAGAACCCGAGCGCAAAGGGGGTTCCGGCGGGTGGCTGCGGCTGCGCAACTGGCGCGTGACCACACGTCTGATCGCCGTCATCGCGATCCCGACGGCCGTGGCCGCCGTGCTGGCCGGCGGTCGGGTCGTGAGCTCCGTCGAGAACGCTCGGGAGTACGGGCGCAGCAGCGATCTGGCCGCGATCGGTAGCCGCCTGAGCGTGCTGTCCCAGGCGCTGCAGAACGAGCGCGACGCCATGGCCCAGCGGGCCGCGGGCGGCGCCCGGGCGGTGGACGACGACACCCTGCGGCAGCGCCAGGCGGCGGTGGACGCCGCGGCCCGCGAATACCGCGAGGCCGTCGCCGACGCCGACGTCTCCGGCAGGCAGCTGCGGCTGGGACTGGCCAACATCGACAACCGGATGCGGTCCATGCCGGCCCTGCGGTCCGTGGCCGCGAAGCTGAGCCCGGCGCTGGTCGTCGACAAGTACAGCGAGTTCAACGACGACATCCTGTCCCACCTGGTGGTGGCGGCCTACGACGCCAAGGACCCCGACGTCGCGCGCAGCCTGCTGACGCTGGTGTCGCTGTCGCGGGCCAAGGACGCCGCGTCCCGGGAGCGCGCGCTGATCGCCGCGGCCCTGTGGGACAGCCGGTTCGAGCCCGAGACCCTGCAGGGCGTCCAGGACGCCCGTTCGGACATGAGCCGGGGCCTGGCCGACTTCCGCGCCTCGGCCGACCTGCGGGAGCAGCGGCTCTACGACGACACCGTCACCGGTCCCGAGCTGGACCGCGCGGAGTTCACCCGCGCCCAGGCGCTGACCCTCGCCGGCCGGTCGACCAGCCTGATCATCCGGCCGCTCGGTCCGCGCCAGGCGGCGGAGTGGGTCCGCGACTCCACCGCCCGCATCGACCGGATGCAGCAGGTGGAGACCCGGCTGCGCGGCGACGTGAGCCGCCGCGTGGACCGGCTGCGCGACGACGCCGAGTTCACCGCCGCCCGTGACGCGGTGCTGCTGGCCCTGCTGCTGGCCGCCGTCCTGATCGCGGTGGTCGTGGTGGCCCGGTCGATGGTGCGGCCGCTGCGCCGCCTGCAGGAGAGCGCGCTGGAGATCGCCGGCACCCGGCTGCCCAGCCTGGTGGACCGGCTGCGCGACCCGCAGGCCGCCGCCGAGGGGATCGAGGTCGAGCCCATCGACATCGACTCCAGGGACGAGATCGGCCAGGTGGCGCGGGCGTTCGACGAGGTCCACCGGGAGGCGGTCCGGCTGGCCGCCGACGAGGCGGTGCTGCGCGGCAACATCAACGCGATGTTCGTCAACCTGTCGCGGCGCAGCCAGACCCTCATCGAACGCCAGCTGCGGCTGATCGAGGAGCTGGAGCAGAGCGAGCAGGACGAAGAGCAGCTGGCCAACCTGTTCCGCCTGGACCACCTGGCCACCCGCATGCGCCGCAACTGCGAGAACCTGCTGGTCCTCGGCGGCCAGGACCAGGTGCGCCGGTGGAACCGCCCGGTCCCGCTGATCGACGTGGTGCGCGCCTCGCTGTCGGAGGTCGAGCAGTACGAGCGGGTCGCGGTGCGCGTGCAGGGCGACATGACCGTGGCCGGCCCGGTCGTCAACGACCTGGTGCACCTGCTGGCCGAGCTGGTGGAGAACGCCACCACGTTCTCCGCCGAGCACACCAAGGTGACCGTTTCCGGCCAGATGCTCAGCGGCGGCGGCGCCATGCTGCAGATCAACGACAACGGCGTGGGCATGTCGCCGGAGGAGCTGGAGCAGGCCAACTGGCGCCTGGCCAACCCGCCGGTCATCGACTTCTCCGCGGCCCGCCGCATGGGCCTGTTCGTGGTCGGCCGCCTGGCGGTGCGGCACGGCATCCGGGTGGAGCTGCGCGCCGCGCAGGGCGGCGGGCTCACCGCGTTCGTGATGCTGCCGGACAGCGTGATCACCCCCGGCGAGGGCGGCGGCGTCGGCAGCCGCGGCTTCGGCGCCCGCGACGGCGACATGGCGGGACGCCAGCTGGCCGGGGTGTCGGCGCCCTCCGCGGCGGCCGGATCCGGCCACGCCTCGGGCGGCGGGCTGTTCCAGCGGGCCGAGCGCGACGACCGGTTCGGCACCGGCGGGCAGCCGATGCTGCGCGGCGCGAACGGTCCGCAGGCGACCGGGCCGCAGCCCGTGGCCGGAACCGGCCCGCACGGCGCGGTCGACGGCAGCGGCGCGCACCCCGTGCCGGGCGCCACGGGACCGCAGGCCGCCTTCGGCGACGCCGGCCCGATGTCCGGCGACCGCGAGCCGCGGGACGCGTTCGGCACGGACGGCTTCGGCGCGGACGGCTTCGGCACGGACGGCTTCGGCGGGGACGCGCAGGACCCGTACGGCGACGACGGGTACCGCAGGGACGAGCGGTCCGGCTTCGGCGGCGATCTGCCCGTCCGCAAGCCCGGCGCGCACCTGCACGGCCCCGAGTCGGTGGTGCCGGAGGCGCAGCCCGCCGTGCCCGAGCCGAGCCCGCAGCGGCAGGTCTCGTGGGAGACCGGCCCGATGCCCCCGGTCCGGCCGGGCAGGCTGGGCCGTCCGATGCGCCGGCGGCCGGCCGACGCGGCGCAGCCCGCGGGCGGGGGCCGTGGCTGGGACGACGCGCCGTCCCCGGAACCGGCGGCCGCGGACGAGACCTCGTTCGCGGACGCGCCGTACCCGGACGAGCCGTTCGCGCAGTCGGCGTCGTCCACGGGGCAGATGCCCGCCGTGCCGGCGTCCCCGGCGCACGCGCCGGATCAGCCGTCGGCGCAGGGCGGACCGCGGCCGCAGACCCGGTCTTCGGCGCCCGGTTCGTCCGGCCAGGAGGACTCGACGCGTCCCCCTGAGCGCTCGCCTATCTTCGATGCGATGCAATCGGAGTGGTTCCAGCGACGGACCGGGTCGTCCGGGGATCCGGCCAAGGGCTGGGATTCCCCGGCCGACGAGGGCTTCCGGGCTGCGGAGGCGGCGGTCCGCAGGCCCGTGGCGGGCGCTCGCACCGCCGCCGGCCTTCCCAAGCGGGTGCCCGGCCGCAACCGGGTGCCCGGCGCGGTGACGCCGCAGGAGGCCGCGGCTCGGCGCCGGCAGGCGCAGAGCCAGTCCGCCGAGGTCGTACGGAATCGTTTCGCGAGCCTGCAACGCGGCGTGCGCCGCGGGCGCGACGAGGCTCGCGGCGCGGCCGGATCCGCCGGCGCGCATGGCGAGGGTCCGTCGCAGGATGACGGAGAGACAGGAGGCACCCCGTGAGCGGGCAGGATCTCAACTGGTTGGTGACGAACTTCGCGGATCGCGTCCCGAAGGTCGCCCACGCCGTCGTGGTCTCCTCCGACGGACTGCCGATGGCGTACTCGTCGGGGTTCCCGCCGGAGCGGGCCGACCAGCTGTCGGCCATCGCGTCGGGTTTGATGAGCCTCACCCAGGGGGCGGCGAAGATCTTTGACGCCGGCGGGGTGAACCAGACGGTCGTGGAGATGGACCGCGGACTGCTGTTCGTGATGTCCATCGCCAACGGCGCGGTGTTCGCGGTGCTGGCCGCGCCCGACTGCGACCTCGGTTTGGTGGCGTATGAGATGACGTTGCTGGTGGAACGCGTGGGCCGAGTGCTGACGCCGGCGCTGCGGTCGGGGGGCGACGGGCAGCAGCCCTCGTACGGCGGCCCGTCGGTGTCGGAGATGGGCGCGGGACCGGCCCGTTACTGACCGGCAATGACCCCGGGGGTGCGGGGGCGGCGTCCCCCCGTAGTGGTAGCGACTGACTCGGACGGAGGTCGGCGAGATGGATCGAGGCAGGCCCTACGGGCCCGGCCCGGGCGGCCCGCCCCGGTGGTCGGGCGATTCGGCCCAGGGACGCCCCGTGCCGGAGCCCCGGGCGGAGGGCGAGTCCAGTTCCCTGGTGCGCCCGTACGCCGTGACGGGGGGCCGCACCAAGCCGCGGTACGACCTGGCGATCGAAGCGCTGGTGACGGCGGCCCCCTACCCGCCCCGCGACATCTCCAGCCTGACGCCCGAATACCGGGCGATCATGGACCTGTGCCGGTCGGCGCGCTCGGTCGCCGAGGTGTCGGCGATGCTGCGCATCCCGCTCGGCGTCGCCCGTGTGCTCGTCGCCGACATGGCCCTGGAGGGACTGCTGCGGCTGCACCAGTCGCGCCCCGCCAACGCCGCGCCGGACCTCCGCCTACTCGAAAGGGTGCTCAGTGGCCTTCGAAAGCTCTGATACCGCGCCGCCCGGCGCGGACGGCGAGCTGACCTCAGTCAAGATCGTCGTCGGCGGCGGCTTCGGCGTCGGCAAGACCACTTTCGTCGGGTCCGTCTCGGAGATCATGCCGCTCACCACCGAGGCGGTGATGACGGCGGCCAGCGCCGAGGTGGACGACCTGTCGGCCGTGCCCGACAAGACCACCACCACGGTGGCCATGGACTTCGGCCGGGTGTCCCTGGACAGCGAGCTGATCCTGTACCTGTTCGGCACGCCCGGCCAGCAGCGGTTCTGGTTCATGTGGGACGACCTGGTGCGCGGCGCGATCGGCGCCGTGGTGCTGGTCGACACCCGCCGCCTGGAGGACTGCTTCGCCGCGGTCGACTACTTCGAGGAGCTGGGCCTGCCGTTCGTGGTGGGCGTCAACGGCTTCCACGGTGAATTTCCGTACGCGGTGGAGGACATCCGGGAGGCGCTGTCGATCAGCCAGAGCGTGCCGATCATCAAGTGCGACGCGCGCAGCCGGCAGTCCACCAAGCAGGTCCTGATCACGCTGGTGCAGCACGCCATGGCGGTGCACTCTGCGACGGCCGGGCCGATGCCCCCGTCCGCCCCGCCGGTGCCGCCCGGCGCCGGCGCGGTGGGCACCTCGCCGAGCTGGACCTGATCCGCGGCGTCCGCCCGGCGGGGCCCGGCCGCCGTCCGCGCGCCGCGCGGCCGGTCCGGCGCCCCGCCGGAACCCTGCGGTCGCGTAGGGAGAACCCTACGGTCGCGTAGGGATATGTGCACGCTGCATGATGTGTCCCCGTGATCGGTTGGATTGCGCCGTATCAGGGGGATAGCGATGGATCAGTCCAAGGATGGAGTGTCCGCCCGGGGGATCGGGACGTACGTCGCGGTCGGTGACAGCTTCACCGAGGGGCTGAACGACCCGTACCCGGACGACCCCGACCGCTTCCGCGGCTGGGCGGACCGGCTCGCCGAGCATCTGGCCGAGCACAACCCGGGACTGAGGTACGCCAACTTGGCCGTGCGCGGCAAGCTGCTGCGGCAGATCGTCGCCGACCAGGTCCCGGCCGCCGTGGAGATGCGCCCGGACCTGGTGACGTTCTGCGCGGGCGGCAACGACATCATCCGGCCCGGCACCGACCCCGACGCGCTCGCCGTGCAGTTCGACGAGGCCGTCCGGCGGCTGCGCGGCACCGGCGCCCACGTGGTGATCTTCACCGGCTTCGACCCGCGCGACCACCGCATCGGGCCGAAGCGGCTGCGCGGCAAGGCCGCCACCTACAACATGCACCTGCGCGCCATCGCCGACCGGCGCGGCTGCACCGTGGTCGACCTGTGGTCCCTCATGCCCGTGTTCGGCGACCCCCGCGCCTGGTCCGAGGACCGCCTGCACCTGTCGTCGGAGGGCCACCGGCGCATGGCGCTGCGCGTCGCCGAGGTGCTCGGCGTCCCGGTGAAGGAGGACTGGCGCGCGCCCTGGCCCGACGAGGTCCGGTCCCTCGGCCGCCTGGAGATGTACCGCGAGGACCTGCGCTGGGCCCGCACGTACCTGCTCCCGTGGATCGGCCGCCGCGCCACGGGCCGCTCCAGCGGCGACGGCCGCGCTCCCAAGCGCCCCACTCCTCTGCCGCTCTGACGGCTCTCGGCGGATCCCGGGGCGGGCGACGGCGAGACGGTGACGAAGGCCGGACATGGCGGAGAACAAAGCCGCGGCGGAGCGGCGAAGTTTTCGTCCCATGTGCCGTTTCCGCGTCCGGCGCCGACGGATGACCGTGCGGACGGCGCCCGCGCGGTCATCCGTCCGGGGCGTAGGGTTCTTGCGAGACGTGCGGACCGCTGTGCTCGCGGGGATCGACTCCCCGTGACCCCCGAGGGATCTGAGGAGGAGCGTCCCAGGTGAGCGCGCCCCGGTTGCCCGACCACCTCGAACTGCTGCTGACCGACGAGCCCGTCCTGGACGTGTACGCGTACGGTCCCTGGCGGGTGCCGGACGGCCTGTACAAGGAGCTGCGCGAGCGCGCCGCGGCGTTCAACGCCGACGAGCGGGCGGCGCTGCTGGCGCGTCAGCTCAGCGACTTCTACGGTCCGGGGACGACGGCGGCGGGGGCGGAGCAGTGGTCGCTGCTGACGTTCCTGCTGGGGGCGTCGGCGGTGCGGGGCGGGTCGCGCGGCGACGTCGAGTACGAGCTGCTGTCGGACTTCCTGGCCGCTCCCGAGCCGCCGGTGCGCGATCCGCTGGCCTGGTTCACCCAGGGCGGGCGGTGGCGTCCGCCGGGTCTGTGGCTGCCCGAGCCGGCGGGGGACGACCGCGAGCGCCGCGCCGTCATGTACGAGCTGGCCCGCGACGGGCTGGAGGTGTTCGCCGGGCTGGAGCCGGTGGAGGAGCGGCGCCGGGCGCTGGTGGAGCTGTTCGACGCGCGCGCGTCCGACCCGCGGCTGCGCGAGCAGGACCTGACCGTCCCGCAGGACCGTCTGGAGGCGGTGTGGACGGAGGGCCTGTCCGACGAGACGTTGACCGTGCTGCCGGAGCTGTCGGGGCCGGTCGGGTATCTGGGGTGGGTGTGCGCGGGGTTGGACGCCGCGCACGCGCGCCTGGCCGCGCAGGTCGGCGACACCGCGCCGGTCGACGTCGCGATCGCGCGGCTGTTGCTGGCGGCGGAGATGAGCGCCGTGCCCGCCGAAATGGCGGTGGCGCTGGGCACGGCGCGCTACGAGCGGGTGGAGGAGCGGCTGCGCGCGGCCCGCGGCGACTTCGACGTGGAGGCGTGGCAGCTGGACCTGCGGGCCTGGCTGGCGCGCGGGCTGGTCGCGGGCGAGGCCGACGCCTGCCGCGCGTGGCTGGACATGGCGGTGCGCCTCACCGGCGCGGTGCAGGGGCTGCCCGAGACCGCCGCCATGCCGCGCTGCCGCGTCCCGGTGCGGGCGTTCCAGGTGGACCTGCGGCGGCTGTTCGCGTCCCGCCGGGTCGCCAACCACCTGGTGCGCGGCCTGGCCCCGTCGGACGCCGGCGGCGAGCAGACCGCCGAGACCGCCGCCGAGCCCGGCGACGACGAGCTGCGGGACGCGCTGGTGGGGCAGCCCGAGCTGACCCGCGCGCTGCGCGAGGCCCTCGCCGCGCGGACGGCGGGGGAGCGGCCGGTCCGCCTGCTGATCGCCGGGCCCGCGGGGACCGGCAAGGGCACCGCCGCCGAGCTGCTGGAACGCGCCCTCGTCCGGCGCGGCGCCGTCCGCGAGGCGCAGTGGATCTCCGACCAGGTGTTCGCCGCGCTCACCGTGAGCGACGCGGTGCTGTGGCTGCAGGCCCGCGTGCGCGAGTGCGTGGAGGCGCGGCTGCTGCTGGTCGTGGACGACCTGGAGCGGCTGGCCGGCTACGACCGGTGCGGCGCGGCCGCCGTCGAGGAGCTGCGGCGGCTGATGGCGCGCTGGCCCGCCCTGGACGTCGTCGCGCTGTGCCGCCCCGGCGGCGACCGGCGCCTGTTCGACGCCAACCCCGCGCTCGTGCGCGCCTTCGACGTGGCCCGCACCCGCGACTTCCGGCAGGACGACTACACCGAGCTGTTCCGCCGCGCCGTCGTCCGCCGCGGCGCCGCGGTCGGCCGCGACGTCGCCGCCCAGGCCGGGGCCCTGCTCGCCCGCACCCCGCCGCTGCTCAACCTGCGCGGCGCCCGCCTGGTCGAACACCTGGCCGCCCAGAGCGTCGCCAACGCGCGCGCCCGCCTGGCCCCCGGGTCCGGCACAGAACAGGGCGCCGCCTCGGGGGACGGCGCTTCCGTCGCGCCGGACACCGGGACCGTCCCGGAGGTCACGGCGGCCGACCTGCCGGAGCGGCTCATCCCCGGCCGGGTCGCCGAACGCGACCCGTACGCAGAGCTGGCCGCCCTCGCGGGCATCGACTCGGTCAAGCGCGAGGTCGCCGCGCTGGTCGCCGAGGCCAAGGCGGCGCGGCTGCGGCGCGAGGCGGGCATGGCGGTCGCCTCCCGGCCCCGCCACCTGGTGTTCGCGGGCAGCCCCGGCACAGGCAAGGGCAAGGTCGCCGGGATCCTCGGCCGCATCTACGCCGAGGTGGGGGTGCTGTCCACCGGGCATCTGGTCGAGGTGGACCGGGCCGACCTGCTCGGCGAGTACACCAGCGAGAGCGCCCTGAAGATGCGGCGCGCCGTCGAGCGGGCGCTGGGCGGGGTGCTGCTGGTCCGCGGCGCGCACGCGCTCGGCCAGATCGAGCCGCTGCGCGGCCGGGAGCTGATCGGCGCGCTGCTCACCGCCGTCCAGACCCACTCCGACGACCTGGTCGTCGTGCTCACCGGCCCCGAGGCCGAGCTGAACGGGCTGCTGCGCTCGCACGAGGACCTGGCCGCCTACTTCCCCAAGACCGTCCGCTTCCCCGACCTGACCGACGACGAGCTGGTGGAGGTGTTCGCCCGCAAGGCCGCCGAGGCGGGCTTCGCGCTCGCCGACGGCGTGCTGGCCAAGGTGCGGGCGCTGGTGCAGGCGGCGCCCCGCGACCGCGGCCTGGTCAACGCCCGCCTGATGAGCCACCTGCTCGACCGGGCCGTGGCCATGCAGGGCCGGCGCGTGCTGGAGGACGGCGTCGTCGACGAGACCGAGTCGCTGGACGAGATCCTGCTCGTCGACGTCCCCGAGACCCTCGTCCCCGGCCGCGAGACGGGACTGGACGACCCGCTCGCCCAGATCGACCGGCTGGTCGGGCTGGCGGCCGTCAAGCAGGAGGTGACGGCGCTGGTGGCCGAGGCGCGCGCCGAGCAGGTCCGCCGCGACGCCGGCGTGCCGACCGCGTTCCCGACCCGGCACATGGTGTTCACCGGCAACCCCGGCACCGCCAAGACCACGATGGCCCGGCTCATCGCCGCGGTGTACGCGCAGCTGGGCCTGCTGTCGTCCGGGCACCTGGTGGAGGCGACGCGCGCCGACCTGGTCGCCGAGTACATCGGGCAGACCGCGCACCGGGTGCGCACCGTGGTGGAGCGCGCCCTGGGCGGCGTGCTGTTCATCGACGAGGCGTACACGCTCGCCGGGACCGGCGGCGACCAGCGCGACTTCGGGCACGAGGCCGTGGCCGAGCTGCTGCGGCTGATGGAGGAGCACCGCTCGGACCTGGTGGTCATCGTCGCCGGGTACGGCGCGGAGATGGAGCGGTTCCTGGCGTCCAACCCCGGTCTGGCCTCGCGGTTCCCCAAGCGGCTGCACTTCCCCGACTACAGCGTCGACGAGCTGCTGGCGATCTTCGAGCAGATGGCCGACCAGGCGGGGTTCACCCTCGCCGACGGCGTGCTCGGGCAGGTGCGGGCCCGCCTGGCGGCCGAGCCGCGCGGCCCCTCCTTCGGCAACGCCCGGATGGTGCGCAACCTGCTGGACGCGGCGATCGCCCGGCAGGCGCAGCGCATCACCGCCGCCGCCGACGCCCGGCCCGGCGTCAAGATCGACGACGCGGAGGTGCGCATGCTGCGCCCCGAGGACCTCCCCCCGGGCCCCGAGGACCCGCAGCGGCACGGCCACGGCCCCTACATCTAGCCCGCCGCGCCCTGGGGCCTCCCGCCCCGGCACTGCACCCGTCCGCCCTGGGTGGCACGGTGAGGCGACGGGAGGAGACCGCACAATAATGCGGTGGATTGACGCGCGAGACGTGCCGGGTTGTCTAAGGTCTACGGGAGCACGATGACGGCCGACGGGGGCTGAAGAAGATCAGGAAGGGGAAACGCGTGGCACGCAGGCCCGCATCCTCCCAGGCGGAGCACCCGTATGCCTACGAGCAGGACCCGTACGGAGACGCCTACGGCGACCCCTACGGCAGGGACGGGTACGGCGGCGAGCCTTACGGGCGGCGCCGTGTCCGCAAGCGGCGCTGGCCGCGCGTGCTGGCGGTGCTGCTGATACTCCTCCTCGCGGCCCCGGTCGCCGGCTACTTCTACCTCGACTCGCGGCTCAATCGCGAGGCGGTGCTGCAGGACTACGCCGGACGCGTCGCCGACACCCCCGGGACGAACTGGCTCATCGTCGGCTCCGACAGCCGCGAGGGCCTGTCGCGGGAGCAGAAGCGCCGCTTCGCCACCGGCGACGCGCAGGGCCGCCGCACCGACTCGATGATGCTGCTGCACTTCGGCGACGGCGGCACCACCCTCGTCAGCCTGCCGCGCGACTCCTACGTGCCGATCCCCGGACACGGCCGCAACAAGCTCAACGCCGCGTTCGCCTTCGGCGGCCCCAAGCTGCTGGTGCGCACCGTCGAGCAGGCCACCGGCGTGCACATCGACCACTACGCCGAGATCGGCTTCGGCGGCTTCGTGGGCGTGGTGGACGCGATCGGCGGCGTCGAGATGTGCATCAAGGAGCCGATGCGCGACCGCAAGGCGGGACTGAACCTGCGGCCGGGCTGCCAGACGCTCGACGGCGGCAAGGCGCTCGGCTACGTCCGCACCCGCGCCTCCGCCCGCGCCGACCTGGACCGCGTCGAACGCCAGCGGCAGTTCTTCGGCGCCCTGATGAAGAAGAGCACCAGTCCCGGCGTGCTGCTCAACCCGTTCCGCAGCATCCCGCTCGCCCTCAACGCCACCGAGAACTTCACGGTGGACGACGGCGACCACCTGATCGACCTGCTCCGCATGATGTGGGCGATGCGCGGAGTCACCGGCGGCGACGGCGTCACCACCACCGTGCCGATCGGCGGCAGCGGCTCGGCAGCCGGCGTCGGCGCGTACATCACCTGGGACCGCGCCAAGGCCGGTCGGCTGTTCGACGCCCTCAAGCAGGACCGGCCGGTGCCCTCCGACGTCATCACCAAGTGAGATCGATCACGTCGGCGTGACGCGGCGGCGCGGCCCGGGGACGCCGCGGGCCGCGCCGCCGCATTACAGTCGAGTCATGGCCGGTGCCACGCCCGAGCCTTCCGAGCTGGAGCGGCTGTCGTCCAAGGAGCTGCACGACAGGGCGCTCGCGCGCGCTCGGGAACGGCTGGACGTCGGCTTCCTGTGGGAGCTGCTGCGGGCCATCCCGGCGGCCGCGGCCGCCCTCGGCGAGCACGACCGCGCCGCGTTCGACCTGCTGCACGGCGTGTCGCTGCTGCAGGAGTTCACCCACGCGGGCGAGGGGGAGATGGCCGACGCGCTGCGTCCCCTCTACATCGAGTACCTGGCGCGCCACGGCATGCCCGCCTCCCACCGCGCTTGACCTGGTCTTTGCGTTCTCTTGGCATCTTCGGCGCCGACGTTGGGAATCACTGTGCGTGGACCGTCGGCTACAGAAGGTGGGGAACGTGAACAAGAAGTGGCTCAAACTGGCGACGATCGCCTTCATCCTCTGGTACATCATCACCAGGCCGGAGGCCGCGGCCGCCCTGGTCAACCAGGGCCTGGGCGGGCTCGGCAACGCCGCGGAGTCGTTCTCGACCTTCGTCAGCGCCATCCCCTGACCCGGTAGGAGAACCGGGCGGCCCCGTCCCGCGGGAAGACACGTGATTGTTCCGCCGCGGGGCATCGACCGTGCGCGGCGCCGTCACAGTAAACTCCCGCTTGGCGGGCAGAAGCAGATGGGCACAATTAGATCGGGTCATTGTGTCGCTGCGCTACTAGAGGGACGGCGCTCTTGATGAAGAAGTACCTCCGCTATGGGGCCATCGCCTTCGTCATCTTCTACTTGCTCAGCTCACCTCAGGACGCGGCCGGCGTGGTCAACAACGCCATCGCTCAGTTGGGCAACGCCGGCACCCAGCTGGCGGCGTTCGTGACCTCGATCAACCTGGGCCAGGGGTAACGGCCCGGCCCCCGGACGCGTCGTCCCGTCCGCGGCCCCCCGAGAGACCGCGGACGGGGCGCAGGGGCCTTCTCTAAGATCTCCTCATGTCTGTCTACGAGGTGGAGATCGGCGGTCTGCGGGGCGGCTCCGTGGACCTCCGGCAGTACCGGGGCAAGGTCGTCCTCATCGTGAACGTCGCCTCCAAGTGCGGCCTGACCCCGCAGTACGCCGGGCTCGAGCGGCTTCAGGAGCGGTACGCCGACCGCGGGTTCACCGTGCTCGGCGTGCCCTGCAACCAGTTCATGAACCAGGAGCCGGGCACGCCCGAGGAGATCGCCGAATTCTGCTCCGCCGCCTACGGCGTCACCTTCCCGCTCACCGAGAAGGTCGAGGTCAACGGGGAGGGACGGCACCCCCTCTACCGCGAGCTCGTCGACGCGGCCGACGCGGACGGCCACACCGGCGACATCCGCTGGAACTTCGAGAAGTTCCTCATCGGCCCGGACGGCGCCGTGGTCGCGCGCTTCGCCCCCCAGACCGAACCGGAGGCGCCCGAGGTCATCGCCGCGATCGAAGCCCACCTGCCCGCCTGACGCTGCCCCGGCGGCAACGACCCGTCGCCCGCCGAAGGCCCGTACGGCGCGCCGCGACAGGCCGCGTGCGCCCTGCGCGCCGGCGGCCGGCCGTCGCATGCCCTGCCCCGCGCGGGCAACGCGCAGTCGCGGATCGCGTACGCCACGGTGACCGACGGCCGAGTAGAACCGATTCGCCGTGGCGGGGTCGGTGAGCGCGTAGTTCTTGGAGCGGACGTTGCCGGGGTGTGGTGGGGCGGGCGGGTTTAGCGGGCTTCGCGCAGGCTAGTGGGCCGGTGAGGGGAGGGCGGGGCATGCTCTGGTACTGCCGCTTCCGCTACCAGCCCGGCGTGCGGGCCGAGGACGTCCGCCATCGCGTCCTGGAGCACCACGACAGGGGCCTGACCCATCCCGACAAGATCCGCGGCTGGTACAACCTGGCCGGGGGAGGCGCGGGGTTCCTGCTCGTGGAGACCGACGACCCGCAGGAGCTCACGGAGATCCTGGAACCGTACATGGACGTGGTCGCCTGGGACGTCCACGCGGTGTACGAGCTGCCGTACGACCAGATGATCGAGCACCTGCGGCGGCGGCGCTGATCAGGGGCCCCGGGTCGGGTCCCAGTCGAGCGTGGCCGGGAGCGCGCCCTCCAGGGTGAGCAGCCAGCGCTTGACCTCGACGCCGGATCCTCCGCTGTAGCCGCCCAGGCCGTTGGCCGCGACGACCCGGTGGCACGGCACGATGAGGGGGATCGGATTGGCGCCCATCACCTGCCCGATGGCCTGCGGCGGCACCCCCACTCCGCTGAGCTCGCCGAGCTCGCCGTACGTCACCACCGAGCCGTAGGGGACCGACTCGTACAGCGCGGCGAGCACCTGGCGTTGCAGCCGCGAGGTCAGGCGCCAGTCGATGGGCAGGTCGAAGGGCTCCGGCTTCCCGGCGAAGTAGGCGTCGAGTCGCTGCACTGCGGGGGCGACGCGTTCGGGGTCGTCCACGACGGGCAGCCCTGCGGCGGCCGCGGCGCGCGCTCGTTCCGCCTTGGTGTCGCGGAAGCTCAGGCAGGCGACCCCGTCCTCGGTGACGCCGATGAGCAGCCTGCCGAGCGCGCTCTCGAACGCGCCGAACGCCAGTGTCCGCTCCATCGGGCCTCCCATGCCGTCCCGGCGTATCGCCACAGACCAATCACAAGACCAATCACACCAGAATCCTCCCGGCGGCCGCAGAGGTCCCTTGAACGCCGGGGCGCGCGATCCGCGGGGGTGGTCTCGGCCTCGAGAGGGGCCGAGGTAGGCTCGGTGGCGTGCGAAGGTTCTTCACCCCCGGTTGGCTTGGGCTGCACGCCCTGGCGATCGTGCTGTTCGTGGCGTTCCTCGGCTTCGGGTGGTGGCAGTTCGACCGTGCCCAGGCGGGCAACGACCGCAGCTGGGCCTACACCTTCGAATGGCCGATCTTCGCCTGCTTCGTGATCGTCATGTGGGTCAAGATGATCCGCGACGAGCTCAAGGGCGACGCGGCGCCGCGCGCTCCCCAGGTGATCGAGGAGCCCGCGGAGGCCGAGGTGAAGCGGGAGATCATCCGTCAGCAGGAGGAAGAGGACCCGGAGCTGGCGGCCTACAACCGCTACCTGGCGCGCCTCAACGCCCAGGCGAGCCGCTCCTCCGACTGAGCGGCGCCCCGGGAGCCTGAGCACCGTCACGACCCGCGCGGAGCGCCCGTGCCGATCCGGGCCGCCCGCGCGGCCGCATTCCGACGCAGGACGCGCGGACCGGCGCCGCCGGGCCGCGCCCCGCTGAGAAAGGTGTGAACTGTGGAAGCGGCCATCAACCGGTACCGCATCCTGGCGATCATCGTCGGCGTGATGCTGCTGATGGTCGTCTTCGTGGGCATGCCGATCCGGTACATCGGCGGCAACCCCACCCCGTCGTCGATCATCTCGCCGATCCACGGCGCCCTGTACATCGTCTACCTGGCGATGGCCTACGACCTGTGGCGCCGGGCCCACTGGCCGCTCAAGCAGATGGTGATCATGGTGTCGGCCGGGCTGGTGCCGTTCCTGGCCTTCTTCATCGAGCGGCGGATCGTCCGGGAGGCGCGCGAGACGCTGCGCGCCGCCGAGTCGGCCGCCGAGTCGGCCGCCGAGGCCTGATCCCCGCGCGGGTCCGCCCTGGACGCCGCCCGTCCCCATATGTTTGACTGAGTCAAACATTCGTGGAGGTGCGCTCATGGCGGTCTCGGCTGAGGATGTGGCGACGGTCCGCGCGTTCAACCGCTTCTACACCCGGATCATCGGGGTGCTCGGGGACGGGCTCATGCGCACCCCCTACTCGCTCACCGAGGCGAGGGTGATCTTCGAGCTGGCCCAGCGGGACGCCGCCGAGGTGCTCGCCCTGCGCCGCGCCCTCGACCTGGACGCCGGGTACCTGAGCCGCATGCTGGCCCGATTCGAAAGCGACGGGCTGGTGGTGCGCGAGCGGTCGCCCGAGGACGGGCGGCGCCAGATCGTCCGGCTCACCCCGCACGGCCGCGAGGTGTTCGCCATGCTCGACGAGCGGTCGGCGGGCGAGATCCGCGGCCTGCTCGAGCGGCTGTCCGACGACGAGCGGCGGCGGCTCATCGCGGCCATGCGGACCATCCGCGGCGTCCTCGACGGCCGGCCGCGCACCCGAGCGTTCACGCTCCGCGCGCTGCGGCCCGGCGATCTGGGCTGGGTGGTGCAGCGCAACGGCGCCCTTTACGACGAGGAGTGCGGCTGGGACCGCACCTACGAGGCGCTGGTCGCCAAGGTGGTGGCCGACTACGTCGACGGACACGACCCGCGACGCGAGAACGCCTGGATCGCCGAGGTCGAGGGGGAGCCCGTCGGCAGCGTGTTCTGCGTGCGCCGCGACGACCGCGTGGCCCAGCTGCGGCTGCTGCACGTCGAGCCGAGCGTGCGGGGAATGGGGATCGGCACGGCCCTGGTGGAGGAGTGCCTGCGGTTCGCCGCGGCCGCGGGCTACCAGGAGATCATGCTCTGGACCACGGCCCTGCAGAAGGCCGCGCACCGCGTCTACGAGCGTGCCGGCTTCCGGCTGGAGACGGTGGAGGAGCCCGTCGAGCGGTTCGGCTCGCGGATCCAGGGCCAGATCTGGCGCCGCGCCCTGTGAAAAGGGGGGCCCGCGGAGACGGCGCGTCTCCGCGGGCCTGGTTCGCAGCGGTTCCTTCCGGGTTCATTTGTGCGGACGGCCCGGTACGGGGTCGGAACAGGGGTGCCGGACCGCCCTGCCGATCACATGTCTGCTCCGGTCACCTCCCTTCGACGACGGGCCGCGTGCGGGGACGCCCGCACGGGGGCTGCGGTGACGCGCCGATGCGATGGCCCGTGCGGCGGGCCGGCGCGGGGCGGACCCGGCGAGGCCGTCGGGTCGCGCCCTCGCCGCCCCGCCCGCCTGGGGGATCGACGGGAACGGAGGGCGCCGGTGCCGCGGGGGCGTACGGCACCGGCGCCCGGCGGTGGCCCGGCCGTCAGGACGGGCGTCCGTGGTTCGGAGCCTGCCGCCGCACCGCGCTCCTGCGGCGGCAGGCCCGCCTGCGGTCCGGAGCGGCCGAGGGCCCGAGGCGTGGCGCCGGGCGCCGTCCCCGCGGGCACCGGGACGCTCAGGGGGCGGTGCCGGGTGCGGGGCGACGCCCGGCGGCCGTCCTCGGCCGTCCGGACGAGGTCGTGCGACGGGGCGGCCGACAGGGGTGCACCGACCCTCGCCATGTGCGCCATGTGACCCCTCCTCGATCCGCCGGGTCGGGCCTTTACCGGCCCGGAGGGTTGACCTTCACTCGCTGTCACGATCTCGTTGCGGTACGTACCCGCAGGTCATGGCCCTGTAAACGCCGTCCTAGGAAGATCATCTGCGGCGGCCCCGAGGAGTCGATCGCGCAGAGCGAACGTCGCCGAGGAAACAAAATCGTGCTCCGTTTTCTTGAGTGACAGTGACTCAACTTGCGGTTGGGTCCGCAGGCGGTTCCCCGACGGCGGGGGCCGGATGCCGATACGGACTTGGAGCGGAGCATGAGCGAGACCCTGACGCTGCCGGTGCTGCCCCTCGACGACGCGGTCGTCCTGCCCGGCA
The DNA here is from genome assembly GCF_001552235.1 of Actinomadura rubrobrunea NBRC 15275. Lineage (NCBI taxonomy): Bacteria > Bacillati > Actinomycetota > Actinomycetes > Streptosporangiales > Thermomonosporaceae > Actinomadura > Actinomadura viridilutea. Next base: position 51,589 of record NZ_BCQU01000026.1, read on the forward strand.
TGGTCGTCCCCCTCGACCTGTCGGAGAACGAGGTGCGGGCGGCGGTCGAGGCGGCGCGGGCCGCGTCGCAGGCGACGGGGCCGGGGATACGGTCGGCCCCCAAGCCGCGGGTGCTGCTGGTGCCGCGGCTGGAGGGGCGGTACGCGGCGGTCGGGACGCTGGGCGTGGTGGAGCAGGAGGGGCGCCTGCCGGACGGCGGGCCGGGCGCGGTCGTGCGGGGCGTCGCCCGGGTCCGCATCGGCACCGGCACGACCGGTCCGGGCGCCGCGCTGTGGGTCGAGGGCGTGCGGATCGAGGAGCCGCCGCCGAGCGGCCGCGCGCAGGAGCTGGCCAAGGAGTACAAGGGCCTGGTCAGCGCGATCCTGCAGAAGCGGGGCGCCTGGCAGGTCGTGGACGTGGTGCAGCGCATCGACGACCCGTCCGCGCTGGCCGACAACGCCGGGTACGCGCCGTACCTGTCGCAGCGGCAGAAGATCCAGCTGCTGGAGACGGCCGACGTGGTGGAGCGGCTCACCGCGGTCATCGGGTGGGCGCGCGACCACCTGGCCGAACTGGACGTCGCCGAGACGATCCGCAAGGACGTCCAGGAGGGCATGGAGAAGACGCAGCGCGAGTTCCTGCTGCGCCAGCAGCTGGAGGCCATCCGCAAGGAGCTGGCCGAGCTGAGAGGCGAGCCCGCGGGCGAGGAGGACGACTACCGCGCCCGCATCGAGGCCGCCGACCTGCCGGAGAAGGTGCGCGAGGCCGCGCTGAAGGAGGTCGACAAGCTGGAGCGGGCGTCCGACGCCTCGCCGGAGGGCGGCTGGATCCGCACCTGGCTGGACACCGTCCTGGACATGCCGTGGAACATCCGGACCGAGGACGCCTACGACATCGCGCGGGCGCGGGCCGTCCTGGACGCCGACCACGCGGGACTGGACGACGTCAAGGAGCGCATCGTCGAGTACCTGGCCGTGCGCAAGCGGCGCGCCGACCGCGGCCTCGGCGTCGTCGGCGGACGGCGCGGCGGCGCGGTGCTGGCGCTGACCGGCCCGCCCGGGGTCGGCAAGACCTCGCTGGGCGAGTCGATCGCGCGGGCCATGGGGCGGAAGTTCGTGCGGGTCGCGCTGGGCGGCGTGCGCGACGAGGCGGAGATCCGCGGGCACCGGCGCACCTACGTCGGCGCGCTGCCCGGGCGCATCGTCCGCGCCATCCGCGAGGCCGGCTCGATGAACCCGGTCGTGCTGCTGGACGAGGTCGACAAGCTCGGCGCCGACTACCGGGGCGACCCGACCGCGGCGCTGCTGGAGGTGCTGGACCCCGAGCAGAACCACACCTTCCGCGACCACTACCTGGAGGTCGAGCTCGACCTGAGCGACGTGCTCTTCCTGGCCACCGCCAACGTCGTGGAGGCGATCCCCGGCCCGCTGCTGGACCGCATGGAAGTGGTGCGGCTGGACGGCTACACCGAGCACGAGAAGGTCGTCATCGCCCGCGACCACCTGCTGCCGCGGCAGCTGGACCGGGCCGGGCTGGAGGCGTCCGAGGTCGCGTTCACCGACGCGGCGCTGCGGCGGCTGGCCACCGAGTACACCCGGGAGGCGGGCGTGCGGTCGCTGGACCGCTCGATCGCCCGGGTGCTCCGCAAGATCGCCGCGAACGCGGCGCTCGGCGAGGCGGAGTCCGGCGGGGCGGACGCGGTGCTCCCGGTCACGGTCGACGCCGGCGACCTGGAGACGTACCTGGGCCGGCCGCGGTACACCCCGGAGACCGCACTGAGCCGCTCCGAACGCCGCACCGCGGTGCCCGGGGTGGCCACCGGCCTGGCCGTCACCGGCGCCGGCGGCGACGTCCTGTACATCGAGGCGTCGCTGGCGGACCCGGAGACCGGCGACACCGGCGTGACGCTGACCGGCCAGCTGGGCGACGTGATGAAGGAGTCGGCGCGGATCGCCCTCAGCTACCTGCGCTCGCACGGCGCCGAGCTGGAGCTGCCGGTCACCGATCTGAAGGACCGCGGCGTGCACATCCACGTGCCCGCCGGCGCCGTGCCCAAGGACGGGCCGAGCGCGGGCATCACGATGACCACCGCCCTGGCGTCGCTGCTGTCGGGCCGGCCGGTGCGGCCGGACGTGGCGATGACCGGCGAGGTGTCGCTGACCGGACGGGTGCTGCCCATCGGCGGCCTCAAGCAGAAGCTGCTGGCCGCCCACCGGCAGGGCATCACCACGGCCATCGTCCCCAAGCGCAACGAGCCGGACCTGGAGGACGTCCCGGCCGAGGTGCTGGAGGACCTGACGGTCTTCACCGTCAGCGACGTCCGCGAGGTTCTGGAGCTGGCCCTGGAGCCCGCCGCCGACGGCGCCGCCATCGCCGCCTGACCCGCCCCTTCCCCGCGGCGCCCGCGCCCGGGTCCGCCCGGCGCGGGCGCCGTGCTCAGGAGCGGGGGATCAGGCGGAAGACGCGCAGCTCGCGCTCGACGCGGTCGGCGTAGCGGGCGTAGACGGGCCAGGTCTTCAGCAGGCGGGACCAGACCTCCTCGCGCTCGGCGCCGTCGAGCAGGCGGGCGGTGACGGGCACGGTGCGGCCGCGGAAGCGGACCTCGGCCTCGGGGTGCTCGAGGAGGTTGCCGCTCCAGGCGGGGTGCCTGTCCCGGCCGAAGTTGGAGCCGACGACGATCCACGAACCGTGCGGCTCGGGCAGGCAGGCCAGCGGCACGCTGCGGGGGAGGCCGGACACCGCGCCGGTGGTGGTCAGCACCAGGCCGGGCACGACGGCCTCGCCGAGCAGGAACCGGCCGCCCGACAGCCGGTGCAGCGCCTTGTCCAGCGGCGGGACGATCCTGGGGGCGATCTTGGCGAACCAGGGCGCCGCCGCGACGTGCTGGACGGTCCGGCGGGTCAGGCTCTGGCGAGGGGCGTCGGGCATCGGCTGCTCCTTTCGGGGGCGAGGCGCCCGGCGCGCCGGGTGGGCAGATGGGCGGAGGCGGCCGGGCGGCGCAGCGCGTCGGCGACCGTCTCGCGGGACGGACGCAGGACGAGGCCGAGGGTGTCGAGGGCGGGGCGGTCGTCGGTCGGCACGAGCGCGCGCGGGCGCCCGCCCGCCGCCGGCAGCGCGCGCACGGTGTGGGAGCCGACGAACCCCGAGGCGCCCGTGACGAGGACCCGCATGGAGCAAACCTAACGCTTGCTAACACCCCGTGTCGCGTTTCGGACACCTCAATCGCATGCGGGATCCGGTCCAGGCATTGACGACAGTGGAACGCTCCAGCACACTCGGGGCTCACCCAACCGCCGCCCGGGAGGGACGCATGAGGATCGGACTGGCCGGCGCGGGGCGCATCGGGGCGCGCCACGCCGCCGCGCTGCGGGAGATGCCCGAGGTCGACTCGCTGGTGGTGGCCGACGCCGACGCGCGGCGCGCGCGGGCCCTGGCCGCGGGGCCGGGGGTGCGGGCCGTCGGCTCGGTGGAGGAGCTGTTCGAGGCGGACCTGGACGGCCTGGTGGTCGCCGCCGCCACCGAGGCGCACGCCGCCCTCGTCGCGCGGGGCGTGGCGGCCGGAATGCCGGTGTTCTGCGAGAAGCCCCTCGCCACCGATATTGATGGAACGTTCCAAATGGTGCGCTCGGCGGCCGCCGCGGGCGTCCCCGTGCAGGTCGGCTTCCAGCGCCGCTTCGACCCCGGATACGTCGCCGCCCGCGAGGCCGTCGCCACCGGACGGCTCGGCTGGCTGCACACCGTCCGCTCCTGCAGCTTCGACCCCGCCCCGCCGCCCCCGTCGTACGTGCCGGGCTCCGGCGGCCTGTTCCGCGACTGCGCCATCCACGACCTGGACTCGATCCGCTTCGTGACCGGCCGGGAGGTCGTCCGGGTCGCCGCCGTCGGCGCCAACAAGGGCGACGAGGTCTTCCGCCGCCACGGCGACGTCGACACCGGCGCCGCCCTGCTCACCCTCGACGACGGGACCCTGTGCCTGGTGGCCGCCACCCGCTACAACGCCGCGGGCTACGACGTGCGGCTGGAGCTCTACGGCTCCAAGGACAGCGTCGTGGCCGGCCTCGACGAGCGCACGCCCGCCACGGGGCTGCCCGGCGGCGCGTCCCCTCGGCGGCCCTACAGCGGCTTCCTGGAACGCTTCTCCGACGCCTACGACGCCGAACTGCGCGCCTTCCTCGACCTCGTCGCGGGCCGCCGCGGCAACCCCTGCCCGCCCGAGGAGGCCTTGGAGGCGCTGTACCTGGCCGAGGCCTGCGATCTGGCCCGGCGGGAGAACCGGGTCGTGGACGTGGCGGAGGTCCGGCGGTGACGGGCCGGGCCGGCGCGGACGGCGGCGCGACGAGACCCGCCGCCGCGCCGATCCCCCGGGCTCGCCGCCGCCCCTTTCCCTTCGAGCACCGCGGCGCGCAACGACGTCCCGCGCGGCCTAAAGTTCCTCGACGAGGTAGTGCCGTGAGAGTGAGCAGGCTGTCGTTGACGCGCACAACGGTGGCGCCCGGAGGGCGCCCGGCAGGACGCCCGCCGGGGAACGACAGGCCCATCGTGATCACTTGTGACAACCTCAGTTCCCCACCCACCCTCTTCGGGGAGAACGGAGACCGTCGATGAAGCGCATTCGGATCATGGGGCTGGTGGCCTTGGGCACCGCGGCATCGCTGGCGCTGGGAGCGTGCAGTGAGTCGGGCGGCAAGAAGGCCGAGGAGGCCGCCACGGCGGGCGGACCGCCCCTCACCATCGCCATGATCACCCACTCCGGGCCGGGCGACGCCTTCTGGGACATCGTCCAGAAGGGCGCGCAGGCCGCCGCGGCCAAGCACAACGCCAAGTTCCTCTACTCGGCCGACCCGGACGGCGGCAAGCAGGCGCAGCTCGTCCAGTCGGCGATCGACAAGAAGGTCGACGGCATCATCGTCACCTTCGCCAAGCCGGACGCGCTCAAGGACGTGGTGGGGCGCGCCGTCGCCGCCAAGATCCCGGTGGTGTCCATCAACTCCGGGGCCGACGTCTCCGCCCAGTACGGCGCGATCGCGCACTTCGGCCAGGACGAGACCGTCGCGGGCGAGGCCGCCGGGCGCGAGCTGGCCGAGATCGGGGCGAAGAAGGCCCTGTGCGTGATCCACGAGCAGGGCAACGTCGGGCTGGAGGACCGCTGCGCCGGGGCGAAGAAGACCTTCGGCGGCGAGATGCAGAACCTGTTCGTCCAGGGCACCAACATGCCGCAGGTCAAGTCGTCCATCACCGCCAAGCTGCAGTCCGACAAGAGCATCGACGGCGTGCTGACCCTGAACGCCGCGGTCGCCGCGACCGCCGTGGACTCGGTCAAGGAGAGCGGCTCGTCGGCCAAGGTCGCCACCTTCGACCTCAACAAGGACCTGGTCCGGCTGATGAAGGAGGGCTCGGTGCAGTTCGCCGTCGACCAGCAGCCCTACCTGCAGGGCTATGAGGCCGTCGACGCGCTGTGGCTGTACAAGACCAACGGCAACACGCTGGGCGGCGGGCGTCCGGTGCTGACCGGTCCGGCCATCGTCACCAAGGACGCCGCGGCGCAGATCGAGGCCTACGCGAACCGGGGGACGCGCTGATGGGACAGGCGGTGGCCGATCCCTCGCCCAAGGTGGCGGGGGGCGACGAGCGCCTGGCGCAGCGGTCGTTGGCGCGCCGCCTGCTGTCGCGTCCCGAGCTGGGGGCGCTGCTGGGCGCCGTCGTGGTGTTCGTGTTCTTCTCCGTGGTGGCCGACGCGTTCCTGCGCGCCGAGTCGTTCTCCACGGTGCTGTACGCGGCCTCGACGTTCGGGATCATGGCGGTCGGGGTCTCGCTGCTGATGATCGGCGGTGAGTTCGACCTGTCCGCCGGGGTCATGGTGACGACCTCGGCGCTGGTCGCGGCCCTGGTCAGCTACCAGCTCACCCTGAACCTGTGGGTGGGGGTGGCGATCTCGTTCGTGGTCACCCTCGCCCTCGGGTTCCTCAACGGCCTGCTGTACGTCAAGACCGGGCTGCCCAGCTTCATCATCACGCTGGCGACGTTCTTCATGCTGGCGGGCGCCAACCTCGGCGTCACCAAGGCCGTCACGGGCAACGTGGCCAGCGACTCGGTCCGCGACATGGACGGCTTCTCCTCGGCCCGCGCGGTGTTCGCCTCCCAGCTCGACATCGGCGGGGTGAGCGTCAACATCACCGTGTTCTGGTGGCTGCTGCTCGTCGCCGTCGCCACGTGGATCCTGCTGCGCACCCGGATCGGCAACTGGATCTTCGCGGTGGGCGGCGCCCCGGCCAGCGCCCGGGCGGTGGGCGTCCCCGTGGACCGCACGAAGATCGGGCTGTTCATGGGGGTGGCGTTCTGCGCCTGGCTGTCGGGCATGCACCTGGTGTTCGCGTTCGCCACGGTCCAGTCCGGGGAGGGCGTGGGCAACGAGTTCTTCTACATCATCTGCGCGGTCATCGGCGGCTGCCTGCTGACCGGCGGGTACGGCTCGGCGGTGGGCGCGGCGATCGGCGCGTTCATCTTCGGCATGACCAACAAGGGCATCGTGTACGCGGAGTGGAACCCCGACTGGTTCAAGTTCTTCCTCGGCGCGATGCTGCTGCTGGCCACCGTGGTGAACCTGGTCGTCCGGCGCAGAATGGAGCAGTCGCGATGAGCGAACGGGTGCCGCTGGTCCGGCTGGACGGCGTGGGCAAGAACTACGGCAACATCATCGCCCTGCGCGACGTCTCCCTGGAGGTGCACGCCGGGGAGGTCGCCTGCGTGCTGGGCGACAACGGGGCGGGCAAGTCCACCCTCATCAAGATCATCGCCGGGCTGCACCGGCACGACACCGGCACCTACGAGGTGCAGGGCGAGCCGGTGGTGTTCGAGTCGCCCCGCGACGCGCTCGACCGCGGCATCGCCACCGTCTACCAGGACCTGGCGGTGGTGCCGCTGATGCCGGTCTGGCGCAACTTCTTCCTCGGCTCGGAGAAGCGCAAGGCCTGGGGGATGCTGGACGTGGACTTCATGCGCCGCACCACCAAGGCCGAGCTGCTGCGCATGGGCATCGACCTGCGCGACGTCGACCAGCCGATCGGCACGCTGTCGGGCGGCGAGCGGCAGTGCGTGGCGATCGCCCGCGCCGTCTACTTCGGCGCCAAGGTGCTGATCCTGGACGAGCCGACCGCCGCGCTCGGCGTCAAGCAGGCCGGCGTGGTGCTGCGCTACATCGTCCAGGCGCGCGAACGCGGCCTCGGCGTGGTGTTCATCACGCACAACCCGCACCACGCCTACCCGGTGGGGGACCGGTTCCTCATCCTCAACCGGGGCCGCGTCCTCGGCTACCACACCAAGGACGAGATCACCCGCGAGGATCTCACCTCCCTCATGGCGGGCGGCGCCGAGCTCCAGCAGCTCGCCCACGAGCTGGAGTCGACGTCCCGGACCGTCGCCGAGGAGCTCACCGAATGAGCACCGGATGAGCACCGGATGAGCACCGGATGAACAAGGCCCCCGCCTCGAGGCCGTGAGGCCCCGGGGCGGGGGCCCGCCGTTTCCGCCCGCCGGACGGGGCCGGAGCGCAGCGACCGCTCGGACGAAGGTTGAACGGAGGCTCGGCGCGGCGCCGTACAGGAAAGGTATGAGCAGCGCGCAGACCCACGACAACGGGCGGGCCGTCCTGACGGCGTCGCCGCGGCCGGCGGCGACGGTCGGGCCCGCGCAGGTCGCACTCGGCGCCGTCGCGGTCGCGATGGTGGTGCTGGCGGCCGTCGTCCGGTTCGGCGGCTCGCTGAGCGAGCAGGTCGCGCCCGGGCTGACCCAGTCGGGGGCCTTCACCAAGGGCGCCCTGGCCGTGTCCGAGCTGGCGATGAACGCCGCCGCGACGCTCACCGTGGGATGGCTGCTGCTGGCCGCCGTGCTGCTGCCCGCCGCGTCCGACCGCCTCGACCGGTGCCTGCGGGCCGCGTCGCTGAGCGCGCTGGGCTGGACGCTGGCCACGCTCGCCGTGGTGGCCTTCTCGGCGGCCGACCTGTTCGGCGTCCCGCTCGGCGGGCTCACCCAGAACCTGCTCGCCACGTTCGTGCGGGACCTGTCGGAGGGGCGGGCCCTGACGGCCGTCGCCGCGGCCGCCGCCGTCATCGCGGTCACCGCGCACCTGCCGCGCACGCCGCAGGCCGCCGGGTACCTGCTCGCGCTGGCGCTGGCCGCGCTGCTGCCGCCGTCGTTCACCGGGCACGCGGCGGACGCCTCCTTCCACACGCTCGCCGTCTACAGCCTGGCGGCGCACGTCGTCGCCGCGGCCGTGTGGGTCGGCGGGCTGGTCGCGCTCGCCGCGGCCGTCCGGTGGGCCGGGGACCACGCCGCCGAGATCGTCACCCGCTACAGCGCGCTGGCGCTGGTGTGCTTCGCGGCGGTCGGGGCGAGCGGCGCGGTCAACGCGTGGATCCGGCTGGGCGGGGTCGACCTCGGGTCCCGGTACGGGGCGCTGGTCGCGGCCAAGATCGCCGTGCTCGGGGCGCTGGGCGCGCTGGGCTGGCGGCACCGCCGCGCGAGCATCCCGCGGCTGCGGTCCGGGCGCGCCGCCGGGACGTTCCTGCGCGTCGCCGCCGTCGAGATCCTCGTCATGGCCGCCGTGATGGCGCTGGCCACCGGGCTGTCGCGGACGCCGCCGCCCGAACTGGCCAGCGACACGCTCGACCCGGTGGAGCTGCGGCTCGGCTTCCCGCTCCCCGGCCCGCCGAGCCTGTCCGCCTACGCTCTGGACTGGTGGATCGACCCGCTGTGCGGCGCGCTGGTCGTCCTCGGCGGCGTCCTGTACGGGGCGGGCGTCGTGCGGCTGCGCGCCCGCGGCGGCGCCTGGCCTCTCGCGCGCGTCGCGGCGTGGTACGCCGGGTTGACGATCGTGCTGGTCGCGACGTGCAGCGGGCTGGCCCGCTACAGCATGGTGCTGTTCAGCGACCACCTGCTGCAGCACATGGCGGTGAGCCTGCCGGCGTCGCTCCTGCTGCTGCTCGGCGCGCCGGTCGCCTTGGCGCTGCGCGCGCTTCCCGAGGGTCGGCCGCGGCAGCTGATCGACGCGGCGGCGCGCAGCCGCGGCGTCCGGCTGCTCGGCCATCCCGTCGTCGCGCCGGCGGTCTTCGTCGCCGCTCTCTACGGCTTCTACTTCACCTCGCTGTTCGAGGCGTCCCTGCGCAACCACGCCGTCCACTCGCTGGCCCTGGTCGTATTCGTGGCGGCCGGCGTGTTCTACCTGCGGGCCGCCCTCGATCCCGGACGGTGGCTGCGCGGCGCCCTGCTGCTGGCGGCGTCGCTTCCGTTCCACGTGGGGTTCGGGCTCGTCATCACCGGCTCCGACGACGCGCTGGCCGAGGGCTGGTTCAGCCGCCTGGGACGGACCTGGGGCGTCGCGCCGCTGGACGACCAGCGGTCCGGCGGCGAGCTCGCCTGGACGTTCGGCGTGACCGCCACCCTGCTGCTCCTGGCCGTGCTCGTCTGCCTGCGCGTCCGCGCGGCCAGGCGGGGCGCGGCCAGGCGGGGCTGAGGGCGGCCGCCGCGGCCGGGCCGGCGCGGCGGGACCGCCCCCGGAACGTCAGCCGTCGGCCGGGCGGGACGCGCCGATCTGCCGGGCCAGGGCCCGCACCCGAGCCGCGTGCCGGTCGTACCCGACCACGACGGGCGGCTCGTTGTAGGGCATGGTGTCGGACGAGCGGCGCAGCTTGATGTACTGCCCGCACGCGTCGATCGCGTACGGCTCCATGTCGTCCTGCAACGCGCCGATCACGGTGATGCCGTGCGACTCGCCGATCTCCCGGAACAGCGCCACCGCCTCCTTGCGGTGCTCCTTGCCCAGGTTGCGGCCCAGCTCGTCCAGCACCAGGCACAGGCGGCCGCCGCCGGAGGACGCCAGCGCCGCCGCGCACACCAGCTTGACGGCCTTCTCGTCCATGAGCGCGGTGTTGGCGCGCCGGTTGTAGGGCACGTACCGCTGGCCGTCCGAGCGGCGCCACTTGGGCGTGACGCGCCACCGCCACTCCTGCTCGGGGTCGGCGGGCGGCTCGGGCGTGGGGAACTCCAGCGTCGCCCCGTAGCCGCCGTACTCCAGGTCCAGCTTCTCGAACTCCTCGGCGACGCGCTGCAGCCGGGTGCGGATCGCCGCGGTGAGCGCGGCGCGGTGCGCCTCGGCCGCGCCCGCCGCCTCCTCGGCGCCCTTCTGGGCCTTCTCCAGGTCGGCGCGGCGCGCGGCCATCTGCACCTCGATCTGCCGCCGCTGGTGCCGCTCGTAGTCCTCCTGCTGCCGCAGGTACCCCTCCAGGGCCTTGACCAGACGGGGGAACGTCGAGCGCTCCCGGTCGGTGCGGCGCCCCTCGCCCTCGGTGCGCTCCCGCAGCAGGAAGCGGATCTCCTCGGGCATGTCCTCGTCGGAGATCCCGTCCGGGAAGACCAGGCGCAGCGCCTCGGAGAGGTGCTTCTCCGCGGTGAGCCACCACTCGTCGGGCGTCCAGGTCTTCTCGTCGTCGGTGAGCGCGTCCAGCCACTCGGCGGCCGCGTCCCGCGACCCGCCCCACTCCTTCTCCAGGTCGGCCAGGCCGAGGGCGGCGCGCCGCCCCTCCAGGTCGGCGATCCGGGCGCGGATCTGGTCGCGGGCGCGTTCGTGGGCCTCGCGGCGCCCCCGCAGCCGGTCCGCCTCCAGGGCGCGGGTGTCGGCCTTGGCCTGCAGGCGGCGCAGCTCCTGCTCGGCCGCCGCCAGCCGCGGCCCGAGGCTCTCCTCGCTCGCGGCCACCTCCTCCAGCCGCTCCCGCACCTGCGTCATCTGCTCGCGGACGAGCTCCAGTTCGGCCGCGGCCTGCGCGCCCGCCAGGCGCCGCCGCGCCTGCGCCACGTCGGCGGCGGCCTCGGCGGTGCGCTCCCGGGCCGCCTCCAGCGCCTCGCGCGCCTCCTCCAGCGCGGCCCGGGCCGCCTGCACCCGGGCCACCCGGCCGGTCACCGGCTCGGGGAATCCGCCGACGATGACGACGCCCGAGCCGTCCCCGGCGTCGAGGGCGGAGAAGAACCGGCCCAGCGGCAGCGCGCAGCGCACGCCCTCGGGATGGCCGTCGCGCGGGGCGGCGTCGGCGTCGGCGGGCAGCCCGCCGTCCGCCGGGACGATCATCGAGCCGGGCATGCCGCGCAGCGCCTCCAGCGCGGCGTCCAGATCGTCCGGGCCGACCACGACGGCCTCCCGGTACGGCCACAGCGCCGCCTCCCAGCGTTCGCGCACGTCCTCGGCGAGCTCCACCGCGTCCAGCAGCCCGACCGCCGGGACGCCCGCCGCGGCCAGCGCGCGGATCTGCGCCGGGGCGCTGCCCTCCCCGGCCTCGGCCTCGGCCAGCTCCCGTTCCGCCCGCGCCACCGCGCCCCGGGCCATGCCGAACTCCTGCTGCGCCTCGTCGCGGCGCGCCTCGGCCTCGGCCAGCTCGCGGCGCGCCGCGTCCGCGTCGCGGCCGTCGGCGTCGCGGCGCCGGTCCTCCAGCGCCGACACCCGGCGGCGCAGCTCCTCCAGCCGGTTGCGGGCCACCGCCTTGTCCGCGCCGAGCTGGTCCGCCCGGCCCTTCAGCTCGGCCAGCGCGGCGCCCGCCTCGGCGAGCCGGGCGTCCAGCGCGCCGCCGGTGAGCTGCTCGACCTCCCGCTCCGCCGCCTTGATCGCCTCGGCCGCCTCGGCGGCCTCGCGGTGCAGCCGCTCCAGCTCGGCGGCGTGCGCGGCGTCGGCCTGGACGGCGTCCACCAGCAGCCGCGCCTGCCGCGTCCGCCAGTGGCGCACCGCCGCCGCCACCTGCTCGCGGGCCCGGTCGCGGCGGTCGAAGGTCTTCAGCAGCGCCGCGGCCTCGCGCTCCCAGGCGGCCAGCCGTTCGGCCGCCTCGGCGGCCTTGGCCCGCTCCCGGTGCTCCTCGGCCCGCGACACCCGCTCGGCCTCGAGCTCCCGGTCGAGCCCGGTGAGCGCGGCGATCGCGCTGAAGATCCGCTCCGGCGGGATCTCGTTCAGCGGCTGCGACAGCAGGTTGGTGGCCACCTTCGACCGCACCGACGTGGACAGGAACGACACGCACCGCACCTGCCCGCCGTACAGCACCCGCGTCAGGTCCTTGGCGACGAAGTCGCGGCGCCCGGCGCTGCGCGGCAGGCCCGCCCACAGCCGGTCGGCCAGCGACACCCGCTCGGCCTCCGACGGCGCCGACGCCAGGTGCACCCCGCGCCGCCAGCGGATCTCCAGGTGCGGGGCGTCGGCGTTGACGCGCAGCCACACCGTGACCGCCGACGAGCCGTCCGCCTCCGGGGCGTCGGCGTGGTCGAACACGCCGATGATGTAGCCGTGGTCGGCGCTGGCCCACTGCCCTTCGCCCTGCGCCGCCAGCTCGGCGTTGAACAGCAGCTCGGCGACGGCGCGCGCCCCGGACGCGAACCGCCACTGCTCGTCGCCCAGCAGCGCGGTGATGGCGGCGATGAACGACGACTTGCCCGCGCCGTTGGAGTCCTTGGGGCCCTGTCCGGCCACCACGATGAGCGTGCCGGGCACGGTGGGCACGGGATGCGTGGACAGCCGCGAGATGTTCACCGCCTGCACGGCGATGAGCACCCGGTCCCCGACGATGTTCTCGTCGTCCCCGGCCCGGCGCGCGGGTCCGGGCACCAGCGGTTCGAGGACGGCGGTCATGCGATCTCCCCCCGGTCCGTCTTCTCGGCGGCGTCGGCTTGTCCGGCGTCGGTGCGCGCGCCCTCGGCGCGCCGGGCGTCGGCCTGGGCGGCGGCGCGGGCGCGGCTGTGGCGGCGGGCGCGGATGGCGGCGGCCAGCGGCGAGTCCGGGCCCGCGGCGAGGATCAGCTCCTCCTGCAGGCGGCGGCGCGCGGCCTCGGTGAGGCGGTGGAACTGCGGCCCCGGGACGAAGCCGCCCTGCTCGTCCGGGCCCGCCTTCACCTGCGACACCAGGCCCGCCAGGCGCAGGCGCCGCAGGGCGGCCTCCAGCTCCCCGATGGGCAGCTGGGAGCGGCGGCGCAGCTCGTCCAAGGGGGTCGGGTACGGCGACAGCCACGAGTCGTCCGGCAGCAGGCCGGCCGCGCGGGGGATCGCCACGGAGTGGATGAGGATCAGCGTCAGGACGGCGCGCTCGTCCGGCGGCGGCACGCACGCCGGATCCGCCGCCAGCGCCTCGGCGACGTCGTCGCGGTAGGCGGAGATCCAGCGCGTCGGGCCGCCCTTGGCGGTCGTGCGCACCAGCGTGCGTCCGGTCAGCGCGAGCATCTCCTGGAGCGTGCGGCGCAACGCGGGCTCGCGCAGCGCCGGGAAGCGCACCTCCGGCACGGGCTCGGCCGCGTGCTCCACCGCCATGTAGGCGGCGACGAGTTCCGCGCGCCGCTTCTCGTCGTAGGACCGAAGCAGCGGCTCGAAAAGCTCACTCACCCGGGTCCTCCACGGGCTCTCCCGCGCCGCCCTGCGCGTCGACGTGGGGGAGGGGCTCGGGAGGCTGGGGCAGGCGGCGGACGAGGTCGCGCAGCGGCCCCAGGGAGCCTTCGGGCCACAGGGCGATGCGGGGGCCGGTCCGCACGGTCGCGGTGTCCTCGTCCAGCAGCAGCCATCCGGTGTCGTGCAGGCGGCGCAGTTCGCCGGTCGCCCAGCGGCGCGCCAGTTCCGCGTCGCCCCGCGACATGCGCACGTACACCTCCAGCACGTCCCCGACGGGGGCGGGCTCGCCGGGCCAGGGCGCGTCGTCCAGGCGCGTCCAGCAGCAGCGCAGCGCGGCGGCCAGGACGCGGCGCGCCTGGCCGGGCCGGTCCAGCGGCATGGGCGCGATGTCGTACTCCTCCAGGAGCGCCGGGGTGGCGCCGTCGGGCCACGGAGGCAGCAGCCAGACGCTCGAGCCGTCGCTCGCCGTGGGCAGCCCCGGCGGAACGGGCTCCGACACCGGGATCGCGGGCGCCCCCAGCAGACGCGCACGCGCGCGGGCGAGCACCTCCGGAGGCACGGGCGGGGTCACGGGCCGGTCCTTTCGAACACGCCGGGGGACAGCCACGTGGGCGACCCGTCGGGACGGCACGCCAGCCCGTCCGACCACACCAGCCTGTAGGGCAGTTCCGGGTGCAGGTGCGCCGACGACAGGTCGGCCAGCAGGCGCCGTGCGGCCGCCCAGTCCCGGTCGAGCACCTCCTCCACGGCGACCCTGTCGCGTCCCCTCAGGACCTGCTCGGCGACGTCGCGCAGGCGCTCGGCCGCGGCGTCGTCGCTCGCCGCGTCCTCCGACAGCCCCGGGTCGGGCACGGACGGACGGGGCGGCGCCGGGCGGGGCGGAGTCGTGCGAGGCCCGTCCTCCACCGCCGACACCACCGCCGCGGGCTCGTGCCACGGCGCCGGCGCGTCGAACACGAACCCGTCCAGCACGGCCGCCAGCTCCTCCCGGGAGGCGGTGCGCGCGAACGTGCGCCACGTCTCGGGCGGAAGCAGGGTGAGGTTGCGCGTCGTGCCCGCCGAGTCCGACAGCCGGGCGGCGGCGCGCCGCGAGGCGTCCCCGTAGGCGTAGATGGCGGCGCGCAGGTCCGTGCAGGCGCGGTCCAGCTGCGGCCAGCGCCGCAGGATCGCGCCGTGCAGGCGCTCGGCCCGCTGGAGGATCTCCTCGGTGCCCCACAGCTTCGGGGCCTGCTCGCGCAGCTCCTCGATCGTCCCGTTGGTCAGCGTGACCAGCTCCACGCTCCACAGCCGGAACGCCCGCGCCAGCCCTTCGGCCCCTTCACGCGCCTGCTCGGCCGTCATCCGGGGGTCGGCCACGTTGAGCTGCTCCAGCGCCAGCAGCCGGTGCATCTCGCTCTGGCCGCCGTCCCGCATCATCCGCCGGATGAACATCAGCCCCACCACGCTGGTGAACGACGCGCGGTAGCGCAGCTGGTTCGGCTTGGGGAACACCTCCCGGATGGCGCCCAGGCCCTTGAGCACGCGCAGCCGGTTCTCGAACACCTCGGCGGGGTAGCGGCGGCACACGTGCCGCATCTGCTCGTGGCTCAGCCCCTCTTCCCCGGCGTCGGCGAACGCGGCGAGGAGCGTCTCCGCCACGTCCACCATCTCCGGGTCGTCCACGACGGCGCCGCTGTCGCGCGCCAGCGCGGCGAACATCTGCCGGTAGACGCCCAGCACCGCCTCGCCGACGAGCACGTCGTCCAGGCTCGGAGCATCGTTGGTGGGGGACACGGCGCACTACGGTACGGCCCCGGCCCCTCGAACGTGGAATCGAACCGCTGGACCCGCCGGGTTCGCCGGGATCAGGCGGGTCGGGGAATGCTCTTGTGCTCCAGGTACGCCGTCAGCCCCTCGGGGCCGAGCTCGCGGCCGAGACCGCTGTCCTTGAAACCGCCGAACGGCGTGTTGGGGTCGAGCACGTAGAGGTTGACGCCGCAGCTCCCGGTGCGGATGCGGCGGGCGACCTCGACGCCGTGGTCGACGTCGGCGGTCCACACCGAGCCGCCCAGCCCGTAGGAGCTGTCGTTGGCGATGCGCACGGCGTCGTCCTCGTCCTCGTACGGGATCAGCGCCAGCACCGGCCCGAAGATCTCCTCCTGGGCGATGCGCATGTCGTTGCGGACGTCGGCGAAGACGGTGGGCGCCACGTACCAGCCGCGGTCGCGCGGCCGCTCCAGCCCGCCGGTGATGATCTTGGCGCCCTCCTCCTGGCCGAGCCGGATGTAGCCCTCCACCCGCTCCCGCTGGCGCCGCGCCACGAGCGGCCCGATCTCGGTGGAGTAGTCGGCCGGGTCGCCCACGGCCAGCCCGCCGACCATGGCGGCCAGGGCCTCGGCGACCTCGTCGTAGCGGCTGCGCGGCGCCAGGATGCGCGTCTGTGCGGCGCACGCCTCGCCGTTGTTCATCAGCGACGCCGTCTTCAGGCCCTCCATGGTGGCGTCCAGGTCGGCGTCCTCCAGGATGATCGCCGCGGACTTGCCGCCCAGCTCCAGGGTGACGGGCCGCAGCAGCTCCCCGCACACCGCGGCGATCTTGCGCCCCGCCGCGGTGGAGCCGGTGAACGCCACCTTGTCGACGTCCGGGTGCGCCACCAGGTGCGCGCCGACCTCCCGTCCGGCGGGCACGATGTTGACCACGCCGTCCGGAACACCCGCCTCCCTGATCCACTCGGCGAGCAGGTAGGCGTCCAGCGGCGCCTCCGGCGACGGCTTGGCCACCACCGTGCAGCCCGCGATCAGCGCGGGGGCCAGCTTCAGCATCAGCGTGAACTGGGGGGCGTTCCACGGGTAGATCGCCGCGACCACGCCGACCGGCTCGCGCGCCACGGTGACCGGGCCGAGCATGCCCGCGCGCTCCTCCTCCCAGGCGAACCGGGCGGCCAGGTCGACGTAGTACTGCAGCACCAGCTGCGACATCGCGGCCTGCCCGAACACCGAGAACAGGATCGGCGAGCCCATCTCGGCGGTGATCAGGTCGGCCATCTCCTGCTGCCGGTCGGCGTAGAGCGCGGCGAGCCGGCCGAGGACCTCGGCGCGCTCGGCGGGCGTCATGCGCGGCCAGGGCCCGCGGTCGAACGCGCGGCGGGCGGCGGCCACGGCGGCGTCGACGTCGGCCGCGGTGCCCTCGGGCACCCGCCCGATCACCTCCTCGGTGTGCGGCGAGACGACCTCGATCGCGCCGGTGCCGGCCGGGGCGGTCCAGTCGCCGTCGATGAACAGCCGGTCGTGCTCGTGCATGCCGCCGCACCTCCGCCACGGTTTGACCGAATGCTTGCTTGGTCACAGCATCGCACGGAGCCCCCGGGGATTGGCAAGAGCCGGATGAGACGCCCGTCTCATCCGCGGGTCACGGCAGCAGGTGCGCGTTGGGCTCGCGGGCGCGCGCCGCCAGTTCGGGCAGCTCGACGACCTGCGCGCCCCGCGCGCGCAGCAGCTCCACGCCCTCGCCCTCGACGAACAGCGGCGGCTCGCGCCAGGCGAACACCACCCGCCGGATCCCGGCCGCCAGGATCAGCTCCGCGCAGGTGCGGGGACGCGACAGCCGCCGCCCGCACGGCTCCAGCGAGCTGTAGATCGTGGCGCCGCGGAGCCGCTCCCGCGTCCGCGGATCCGGGCCGGTCCGGCCCCGCCCCGTCCACTCCGACCCCGTCCAGAGGACCGCGCCGATCTTGGCCAGGGCGGTCTCCTCGGCGTGCGCCTGCGGGTCGGTCTCGCGGGAGAAGCCGCGGGCCAGCTCCCGGCCGTCCGCGTCCACGATCACCGCGCCGACCGAGAACGCCGTCGCCGACGGCGGGCACTGCGCCGCCAGGTCGCACGCCAGCGCCAGCCAGCGCAGGTCGTCCCCGCGCCGGGCGGCGGCCGCCGGCGGGGCGGGCGGCGGAGCCGGCGGGGCGGCGCCGTCCATCAGCGGCCGCCGCCCGCCAGATACCGCAGCAGCACCAGGTCGCCGATGCGGGTGACCTCCTCCAGGCGCATCGGCGCGGCCGGGCTCTGCGGGAACACCCCGGCGCCGACGAACCGCGGCGCCGCCGGGTCGCCGATGAAGAACGGCGCCACCACCAGCTGCAGCTCGTCCACCAGCCCGGCGGTCAGGAACCGGGTGTGGACCCCGCCGCCGCCCTCGACCATCAGCCGCCGCACGCCGCGCCGCGCCAGGTCCGCCAGCATCGCGGGAAGGCTCACCGGATCGCCCGCCTCGACGACCTCGGCGCGCCCGGCCAGCCGATCGGCCAGCTTGGGCGCCACGCCCGGCGGCGCGTACACCAGCTTGGGCGACTCCCCGGTGGTGAAGAACCGGGAGTCCGGGTCGAGGTCGCCGCTGGACGTCACCGTGACCTTGGTCAGGTCGGGCGGCAGGCCGCGCCGCACCCGCTGCTCGCGCCGGGCGGGGGAGCGCACCAGCAGCTTGGGGTCGTCCCGCCGCACGGTGCCCGCGCCGACCATGATGGCGTCGCAGCCGGCGCGCACGGCGTCGACCCGGTCGAAGTCGGCGGGCGTCGACAGCCGCAGCCGCTGCGGGCTCGCGTCGTCGATGTAACCGTCGACCGACATGGCGCAGCTCAAGAGCACGTAGGGACGCTCGTTCACGCCGCAACCCTAAGGCAGAAGCGGCCGTCGCGAGCCCGCCGGAGGGCGTCCGGGGACGGGCGGCGGGTCCGGTCGACGGCCGGCGTGATCCTTTGGGGCTTGTCGGCGTTTCTGTGCCTGATGTGTCGGTGGTGACGCCTATGGTGGCCGGGACATGCGATTCCTCCACACCTCCGACTGGCACCTGGGCAGGACGTTCCACCGCGAGGACCTGCTCGACGCCCAGGGCCGGTTCATCGACCACCTGGTCGAGACCGCGCGGTCGGAACGCGTGGACGCCGTGCTGGTCTCCGGCGACGTCTACGACCGGGCGCTGCCGTCCGTGGACGCGGTGCGGCTGGCCGACGAGGCGCTCACGCGGCTGCGGGAGACCGCCCGGGTGGTGCTGATCTCCGGCAACCACGACTCGGCGCGGCGGCTCGGGTTCGGCGCGGGCCTGATGGACGCCTCCGGCGTGCACGTGCGGACGGATCCCGCGGCGGTCGGCGAGCCGGTGCTGATCGACGGCGTCGCCGTCTACGGCGTCCCCTACCTGGAGCCCGACCTGGTGCGCGGCGACTGGGGCCTGGACGAGCGCGGGCACACCGCCGCGCTCACCGCCGCGATGCGCCGCGTCCGCGCCGACCTGGCCCGCCGCGGCGCGGGCGTCCGCTCGGTGGTGCTGGCGCACGCGTTCGTCACCGGCGGCGAGGCCCCGCGGCCGGAGACGAGCGACAGCGAGCGCGACATCTCGGTCGGCGGCGCGGCGAACGTCCCGGTCGGGGTGTTCGACGGCGTCGACTACGTGGCGCTGGGCCACCTGCACGGACGGCAGCGGATCACCGACCGGGTCCGCTACTGCGGCTCCCCGCTGGCCTACTCGTTCTCCGAGGAGCACCACGTCAAGGGGTCCTGGCTGGTCGACCTGGCCGACGACGGCGCGGTGTCGGCGGAGTTCGTGGAGGCGCCCGTGCCGCGCCGCCTCAAGCGGCTGCGCGGCCGCATCGACGACCTGCTGACCGACCCGCGCCACGACGCCCACCGCGACAGCTGGCTGCAGATCACCCTCACCGATCCGGACCGGCCCGCCGGCGCGATGGAGCGGCTGCGCCGCCGCTTCCCGCACGTCCTCGTGCTCGGCCACGAGCCGGAGGGCGGCGGCGAGCGGACCGGGCGCACCTGGGCGCGGCGGGTGCGGGAGAAGTCCGAGCTGGAGATCGCGGCCGACTTCGTGGCCGAGGTGACCGGCGCCCCGCCCGACGACGACGAACGGGCGCTGCTGCGCGAGGCGTTCGAAGCGTGCCGCCGGAAGGAGGCCGCCCGGTGAGGCTGCACCACCTGGAGATCACCGCGTTCGGGCCGTTCTCCGGCACCGAGCGGATCGACTTCGACGCGCTGTCGGACGCGGGCCTGTTCCTCATCCACGGGCAGACCGGCGCGGGCAAGACCAGCATCCTGGACGCGGTGTGCTTCGCGCTCTACGGCAGGGTGCCGGGCGCCCGCAGCCGCAACGAGGCCACCGCCCTGCGCAGCGACCACGCCCCGCCCGGCACGGCACCGAGAGTGGTGCTGGAGACGACGATCCGGGGGCGGCGGCTGCGCATCACGCGCTCGCCCAAGTGGGAGCGGCCCAAGCTGCGCGGCCGGGGCACCCGGGTGGAGCAGGCCAAGGTCGTCGTGGAGGAGTTCAAACAGGGCGAGTGGGAGGCGCTGGCCACGCGGCTGGACGAGGCGGGCGACCTGATCGGGCGGCTCCTCGGCATGACCTGCGAGCAGTTCTGCCAGGTCGCCATGCTGCCGCAGGGCGAGTTCGCCGGGTTCCTGCGCGCCAAGGCCGACGACCGCCGCAAGGTGCTGGAGCGGCTGTTCGCCGCCGAGATCTTCACGCAGGCGGAGCAGTGGCTGGCCGACCGGCGCCGCGACGCCCACCGCGAGGCCGCCGACCTGCGCGCCGCCGCCGTGGCGACCGCCGACCGCGTCGCCGAGATCACCGGTTCGGCGTCCCCGCGCGACGCCGCGCGTCCGCTCGTCCCGGCGCCGCGGCCGGGCGAGCCCGGTCCCGAGCCTCCGGACGACGTCGAGGCGCTGCCCGCGTGGGCCGCCGAGCTGGAGGCCCACCACGCCGACCTGCTCGCCGTCGCCGAGAGCCTGCTCGCCGAGGCCGGCGAGGCGCGGGAGGCCGCGCGCGCCGCCGCCGACCAGGGGCGCGCGCTGCACGACCGGCAGGCCCGGCACGCCGAGGCCGTGCGGCGCCGCGCCGCCCTGCGGGAGCGGGCGT
>NZ_BCQU01000027.1:0-71265 GCF_001552235.1 Actinomadura rubrobrunea NBRC 15275
GGCGGGTGCCCGCCAGCCGCCACGCCGTCGGAAGCAGCCCCGCCGCCAGCAGCACCTTCAGCGCGTCCCCGGCCAGGAACGGGACGACGCCCAGCTCCAGCGCCCGGCCCAGGTCCACGCCCAGCGCCGCCATCAGGTACGGCACGCCCGCCGCGTACATGATCACGGTTCCGACGAGCATGGTGCCGATCGTGCGCGCCGGCGTGCGGTCGCCGCCGCGTTCGGCCAGGCGGCCTACCACGGCCGCCGCCACCACGAACCCGAGGATGTACCCGAACGACGGCGATCCGGCGCCGGAGCTTCCCTCGGCGAACCACGGCATCCCGGCCACGCCCGCGATCAGGTACACCACCATGCCCAGCGCCGCGCGCCACGTGCCGAGCGCCGCACCGGCCAGCAGCACGGCGAACGTCTGCCCGCTGACCGGCACCGGCGTGCCGGGGATCGGCACGGCGACCTGGGCGAAGACGCCCACCAGCGCCGCCGCGCCCACCACCAGCGCCGCGTCCCGCACCAGCGCACCGGGCAGCAGATCGCCCAGGACGGCAGCGCGCCGCCGGGCCACATGAGCGGTAGCCACAAGACCTCCCTCGATCAACGACAGTGGAAACCTAGCGAACCGGTCACTGGGGAGTGGATCCGGCACACCTACAGAAACCGCCCCCGGTTTCTTGTCGGCTCCCGCCACCTGGCGTCCGGCCGGGCCCGCCGCCCGCGCGTGGCGGCCGTGTCACCCGTCCGCGGCGGGCAGCACCGGCCGGCGCGCCAGATAGATCACGTCGGGCTCGCCGCGCGGCACCGGCACCCGGCGCACCTCCACGTCGGCGAAACGCGTCCTGAGCAGCTCCTCGAACGCCGGGGACGCCGCCGCGCTCCACACCGCCAGCGTCCCGCGCCGCGACAGCCGCGCCGCCACAAGGTCCAGACCGGCCGTCCCGTACAGGCGTGCGTTGGACGCGGTGACCGTCCAGTCCGGCCCGTTGTCGATGTCCAGGCACACCGCGTCGAACACCCCCGCGCCACCCGCATCGCCGGGCGCGTCGGGGCCGTCGGGCGCCGCCAGCCAGTCCAGCAGGTCGGCGCACCGCACCCGCACCCGCGGGTCCTCCAACGCGCCCTGCGAAAACCGGCGCAGATGCGTGCCGTGCCAGGCGATGACCGCGGCCTCCTTCTCCACCACGGTCACCGCGCCCACCTGTGGCAGCGACACCGCCTCGGCCAGGGAGAAGCCCACGCCCAGCCCGCCGATCAGCACCCGCGCCGGCGCCGCGAGCCCCTCCACCGCCGCGCGCACCAGCAGCCGCTCCGACCGGCCGTCGCGGGTGTCCATGAGGAACACCCCGTTGCTGATGATCTCGAAGTGCGGGCCGCACCTGCGCAGCACCAGCTCGCCGTCCCCGCCCTGGGCGCGTTCGACGACGATGGGCCGCTCTCGTTCGCCTGCCGCCCGCAGCGCCAACTCCGCCATGGCTCGAGCCTAGTGACCCGCCTGCCGACCCGCACCGAAGCCGCGAACGGCGCGGCGACGGCCGGGAACGCCGGCGCCGGAAGCGCTCGACAGGGGAAGGGAACAGGGCCGACCACGGCGGTGTTGTCGTGTAACGATGTAATCATCGGGAGGTGTCATGGTCCCCGAACCGAACCGGCAGCCGGGACCCGGCGGCCCCGACGACCCCGACGGGCGGCGCCCGCTGGACGCCTACTCGCGCGTGGTGTCCGCCGTGGCCCGCGACCTCGCCCCGCGCGTGGCGAGCCTGCGGGTGCGCAGGCGCGGCGGCGACGGCGCCGGATCGGCGGTCACCTTCACCCACGACGGGTTCCTGCTCACCAACGCCCACGTCGTCGGCGGCGCCCGCTCAGGCCAGGCCGCGTTCGCCGACGGCACGACCACGTCCTTCACCGTCGTGGGCACCGACCCGCTGTCGGACCTGGCCGTCGTCCGCGCCGACGGCGACACCCCCGGCCCGGTCACCCTCGGCGACAGCGACGAACTGGTCGTCGGCCAGCTCGTCGTCGCCGTCGGCAACCCCCTCGGCCTGGCCGGATCGGTCACCGCCGGGGTCGTCAGCGCCCTGGGCCGGTCCCTGCCCGCCCGCAGCGGCACCGCCGTGCACATGATCGAAGACGTCATCCAGACCGACGCCGCCCTCAACCCCGGCAACTCCGGGGGCGCCCTGGCCGACTCCGCCGGACGCGTCATCGGCGTCAACACCGCCGTCGCCGGGATCGGCCTCGGCCTGGCCGTGCCGATCAACACCACCACGCGCCGCATCATCGGCGCGCTCATGCGCGACGGCCGCGTCCGCCGCGCCTACCTGGGCGTGGTCGCCGCGCCCGTCCCCGTCCCCGCCGCCCTGCACCGGCGGCTCGGCCAGCGGCAGGCGGTGCGCATCGCCGAGGTCGTGCCAGGCAGCCCCGCCGCCCGCGCCGGACTGCGGGCCGGCGACCTGGTGCTGACCGCCGGCGGCGAACCCGTCACCCGGGCGCAGGGCCTGCAGCGTCTGATGTTCGCCGAGGCGATCGGCCGCCCCCTCCCGATCACCGTGCTGCGCAACGGCGCGCTCGTCGACGTGATCGCCGAACCCGTCGAACTGGACACCGAACGCGCCTGACCGCACCCCGCCCCAGGCGCGCCGGGAACGCCCCGACCACCGCGGCCGCCCTCACATAAGGCATGAAAAGGGCAGCTCAGGGCGTTCTGGTAGATGCTCGCGGGAGGGCGATGGGGACTGGCGCGTGATCTCCGCGATGTTTAACACGGCGATAACCTCAGCCGCCCGCCGCTGCCTTATCGTAACCGTCAGATCACTGTTCGAAACCGGTCCGCGCGACCGGACACACCGGGCCGACACCCGGGGGCCGACCCCGGGGCCGACACGATGAGGGGGCGGGCGGTGACACTGGCGCGACGAACGCTCGCAGGAGCGCCCGCCGCGCTGCCGCTCCTGCTCAGCGGCCTGCTGGTGCTCATCGCGGGGCTGTCCCCGCACGCCACCGCCGCCGTGCGCGACCTGCCGGCGACCGTCTCCACCGCCCAGCACAACACGCTCACCGCCTCCCACACCGAGTCCGGAACACGGCCCGAGGCGCGGACCGCCGCACCGGCCGGGGCGCAAAAGCTTCCCGAGCGCGCCCCACGTGCCGGGACGCGCGCGGTCCAGCTCAAAGGCCAGCCCGCCGCCGGCGCTGTCGGCACCGGACGAGCGGACGCGGGGCAGTCCTGCCGAAACCACGATCCCGTCCACGGCCCGCCGCACCTCTCCCATCTGAGGCTGCGCGGCGCCGTCACCGACAAGCGGCCCATGCCCGGGCCCGACTGCGTCATCCCACCTCATCTGGACGGCCACCGCGCGCTCGTCCTCGACCGACCGCACGGCTTCGACGCCCGACCCCGCTGCCTGACCCGCAGAACCGCCGCGCAGACCTCAGCGCTGCTGCGGGTGTTCCGCTGCTGACGACACCCGCCGACGGCACCCGCGGGCCCCGGGACGACCCGCACGCGAGGCGTGCGCCGACACCCCTGCGCCGGCCCCTGCCCGCGGCCGGGAACCGGGCACCGGCGGCACACGGCGCGACCCGCCGCGTCCCGCCCGCCCCACACCCGACGTGATCGCCGTCGGCCTCGCCGCGTCACCGATCCGACGACCCGACGTCCGCTCCATCGATCGCGCACGCCCGCACCGGGCGCCGCACCTTGGAGGTCTCCCGCATGCGCTCATTCATCGACCACGCCCGGACCTTCCCCGCCCGCGCCGACGCCGACGGATGCCGCCTGGCGCCGCTGGCCGCCGGCCAGTCCCCGCAGGCGCTGTTCGTCACCTGCTCCGACTCCCGCGTCGTCCCGTCCCTGATCTGCGCGGCCCGCCCCGGCGAGCTGTTCGAACTGCGCACCGCCGGCAACATCATCCCCGACTACGACCTCGACCGCCCCAGCGGCGAGGCCGCCACCATCGAGTTCGCCGCCCGGGTCCTCGGCGTCACCGACATCGTGGTGTGCGGGCACTCCCACTGCGGCGCCGTCGGCGCCCTGGTCCGCGGCGACGACCTGACCGCCGTGCCGGCCCTCGCCCGCTGGCTCGACACCACCCTCGATAGCGCACTCGATAGCGCACTCGACACCGCGACGGGCGACGCCGACACCGGCGGCCCCGAATCCGGCGGCGCCGCCGCGCCGCCGCGACATGACGCAGACCGCGGCACCGGACCCGACGACGACCCCCTCGCCGCGGCGGTGCAACGCCACGTCCTGACACAGATCGACCGCCTGCGCGCCTACCCCGCCGTCCGCGCCCGCCTCGACGACGGCACCCTCACCCTGCACGCCTGGTACTACCAGGTCCACACCGGAACCGTGCTCGCCCACCGGCCCGCCGACGGCGCCTTCACGCCGCTGTGAAGGAGGCGCCGTGACCGACGACCCGACCGACGACAGGCACGCCGCCACCGGTGACACCGCGGTGGACACCACCGTTGACACCGCCGCCGCAGGCCGGCGGCGCCGCGCCGCGGCGCTCCGCCACGACCTGCCCGCCTCCCTCGCGGTGTTCCTGGTCGCCTTACCCCTGTGCGTCGGCGTCGCCGTCGCCTCCGGCGTCCCCGCCGAACTCGGCCTGATCACCGGCATCGTCGGCGGCCTGGTCGCCGGGCCGCTGCCCGGCAGCAGCCTGCAGGTCTCCGGCCCCGCCGCCGGCCTGACCGTCCTGGTGCACGAGGCGGTCCAGCAGGTCGGCCTGCGCGCCCTGGGCCTGCTGGTGCTGGCGGCCGGACTGCTGCAGATCCTGCTGGGCCTGCTGCGCCTGGGCCGCTGGTTCCGCGCCATCTCCGTCGCCGTCGTCGAGGGCATGCTCGCCGGCATCGGCCTGACCATCATCGCCGGGCAGCTGTACGCGATGGCCGACATCGCCGCGCCCGACTCCGGACCCGCCAAGATCGCCGGGCTGCCCGGCCTGGCCGCCGACGCCCTCACCGCCCCCGGCGCGGCCGTCGCGCTGGCCGTCGGCGCCGGCGCCATCGCCGTGCTGGCCGGATGGCCGCTGCTGCCCCGCCCGGTGCGCGCCGTGCCCGCCCCACTGGCGGCCGTCGCGCTGGCCACCGCCGTGGCGGCCGTCTTCGACCTGCCCGTCGAGCGGCTGCGGATCCAGGGCCTCATCGAGGCGATCCAGCCGCCCGCCCTGGACCAGCTGTCCCGCCTGACCGACGCGGCGCTGCTGGGCACCATCGCGGCGTTCACCCTGATCTGCTCCGCCGAAAGCCTGTTCAGCGCGGCCGCCGTCGACCGCATGCACAACCGACCCCGCACCGACTACGACAGGGAACTGGTCGCGCAAGGCGCCGGCAACACCGTCTGCGGCGCCCTGGGCGCCCTTCCCATGACCGCCGTCATCGTGCGCAGCTCCGCCAACGTCCGCGCCGGCGCCCGCACCAAGGCCTCCCGCGTCCTGCACGGCGTGTGGCTGCTGCTGTTCGCCGCGGCCTTCCCGTCCGTCCTGCAGGCGATCCCCCTGGCCGCACTGGCCGGGGTGCTGGTGCACGCCGGGTGGAAGCTCATGCCGCTGGCCCAGCTCCCGCGGCTGTGGCGCACCCACCGCGGCGAAGCGGTGATCCTGGTGTGCACCGCGGCGGCCGTGGTCGCCCTCAACCTGTTCGAAGGCGTGCTGCTGGGACTGCTGCTGGCCGTGCTCAAAACCGCCTGGGAGACCTCCCACGTGCGCGTGGACGTCGACGACGACGGCACCGGCCCCATCCGCGTCCACCTCAGCGGCAACGCCACCTTCCTGCGGCTGCCCGCCATGCTCGACACCCTGGAGGCCCTGCCGCCCGACCGGCGCACCGAGCTGGACCTGTCCGGCCTGCGGCACCTCGACCACGCCTGCCGCACCGCCCTGCTGACCTGGGCCGAGACCAGCCACGCCCGCACACGCCACCCCCCGTGACAGCCGACCGGCGCGGCGATGCGGCCGGGGCGATCCAGCCCGACCGCCGATTGCCCCGCACACCCACCCTCGACCCTGCCGCCCCGTTGATCACCTGGCAGGAGTGTCTACGCGCCGATGACTCTCAGCCCCAGGCCGGCAGACGCTCGCCGCGCTCACGCCCGCATCGAGCGCCCTCCGGGACCGGTCAGCCGTAGGCCGCCGCGCACAGCCGCACGCCCACGGTGGGCCCGAGCGCGATCAGGACCAGGCCCGCCACCAACGCGAAGGGGAACGTCCCCGCGTGCAGCCATCCGCGCAGTTTGGGCTTGACCGCCTGTGCGAGGTCCGCCGCCGTCAGCCTCATTGCTTCGTTGATGACTGCGCCGTGGAGGGCCGCCTCGGAACGGACGGCTGTCATACGCGCGCACGGACCGGCCGGTTTGAGCCGGTTAATGCCGCACTCGACCGCATGGCGTCACCGGTGATCCAGCGCTTTGGACGGCGGCCGACCATGCCGGCTGCCCTGACACGGCGGTGGCGGGCCTGGTCGACCTTGACGGGAATCGTGCAACTGATCCCACGGCTGCGCAGGCACGCGCGCTTCGCGCTCAGTTCTGTCGCGATGACGTCTCGGCCCCAACCCAGCCGCGCCGAGCGGCTCCACAAAAGGCATAGCCGCAACGAATCGCCCGCCGACCTCGACGTTGTCCCAGGAACGACCTGATGGTCGGCCTTCCCTTGAGATGGCGAGGGCCGCGGCAGCGGACGGCTTCGCCGCGGCCTCGAGTGCCTTGTGGCGGGTCACGGTGGCGTGAGCGCGGAACGAGAAGCCCGAAAGACCAGGCGTGTGCTCCGCCTGTCCTGCGGTCACCGCCGGAAGCGAGGCCGGGCGCGGACGTGCATCCGTTCACCCTGGCAGCCGAGGGACGCCTCGCGGAGCATGGCGCGGTGCCCCGGGGCGCGACGATCAGGCTCCGGTGGTGCTGTTTCAGCAACCTTTGTCGCTTGTTCCGGAACCTGGGCGTGTAATCGGAGGTATGAAGGACGAGTCGGGGATCGCCCGGGCCCTGGCCGAGGTGGGGCCGCGGCTCAAGCGGCTGCGCACCGAGCGCGGGGTGACGCTGGCGGCGCTGTCGGAGGCGACGGGCATCTCCAAGAGCACGTTGTCGCGTCTGGAGTCGGGGCAGCGCCGACCGAGCCTGGAGCTGCTGCTGCCGCTGGCGCAGGCGCATCAAGTGCCCCTGGACGAGTTGGTCGGCGCGCCGGAGGTGGGCGATCCTCGGGTGCGTCTCAAACCGCTGCGCAGGAACGGCACGGTGGTGCTTCCGTTGACGCGGCAGCCGGGGCCGCTGCAGTCGTTCAAAATGGTGCTTCCGGCGTCGCGTCGCACGCCCGATCCGGTCACTCATGAGGGCTACGAGTGGCTGTATGTGTTGTCGGGGCGGCTGCGTCTGGTGCTGGCGGACCGCGACCTGGTCTTGGGACCGGGTGAGGCCGCCGAGTTCGACACCCGGTTGCCGCACTGGTTCGGTTCCACCGGGGAGGGCCCGGTGGAGTTGCTGAGCCTCTTCGGCCGCCAGGGCGAACGGATGCACGTCCGCGCCCGGCCGCGCTCCCGGCGGTGACCACAGGACAGGCGGAGCACACGCCTGGCCTCCAGTGCACCCCTCGGGCCGCTGTACAGGCGGGGCGGTCGCTGTTGCGCCAGCGTCGCAGCCGCAGCCGTGGAGTGGCCAGTTCCCGTGCGCTGCTCAAGCGGGTGGAGCCCACTCGCGACAGGGGAGGGGAGTGATGGCCGGAACGAGCTGCCGGAGCCCAGCTGTGCTCACGCCACCGCGACCCGCACGCCCTGCACATGGACATGCGCGGGCCGTTCGGATCATCGCACCTGGGCGCGACCCGCGCTCACAGTAGCGACAGCTGCTCCGGCGCGCTGGGCGACGAGCCGACGGTGGGTGTTTCACCGGGCACTGGTCCGGAGCGGCCCGCCGAACCGCGATGGCCCAGCGAGCGGCGGTCGATGCCGTACTTGGCCGCCAACTCTTTCACCCGCAGAGAGATCCGCTCCTGGAACTCCCGCGGAGCGTACGCGCCGCCCCGGTACAGCCGCGCGTACGGCTTCACCAGGTCCGGGCGATGCTCGCGCAGCCACGCCAGGAACCACTCGCGCGCCCCCGGCCGCAGATGCAGCGTGATCGCCGTCACCGAGGTGGCGCCCGCCTCGGCGATCCGCCGCACGGCCTCCTCCAGCTGCGCCGGAGAGTCGGTCATGTACGGCAGCACCGGCCCCATCACCACGCCGCAGCGCACGCCCGCGTCGTTCAGCGCCGCGCACACCTCCAGCCTCTTGTCGGGGGACGGCGTGCCCGGCTCCACCAGCCGCCACAGCTCGCGGTCGAGGAACCCCACCGACACCGCCGTGCTGACCTCCGTGCGCTCGGCCGCCTCCGCCAGCAGCGGCAGATCCCGCAGGATCAGCGATCCCTTGGTGAGGATGGAGAACGGGTTGGCGGCGTCCCGCAGCGCCTCCAGGATCGGGGGCATCAGCCGGTACCGGCCCTCGGCGCGCTGGTAGCAGTCGACGTTGGTGCCCATCGCGATGTGCTCGCCGCGCCAGCGCGGCGCCGCCAGCTCCCGGCGGACCAGCTCGCCCGCGTTCACCTTCACGACGATCTTGGAGTCGAAGTCGGCGCCGGAGTCCAGGTCCAGGTACTCGTGCGAGCCGCGCGCGAAGCAGTTGTGCGAGACCACCCCGTCGGCGATGAAGTCGCCGGTGCCGGTGGTGATGTCGTACATGGGCGTCTCGAGCCCCAGCGGTTCGATCGACACCACGCGCAGCGCGGCGTCCCCGTCGAGCGCCGCGCCTTCGATCGACCGCTTCCGTGTGACGGCCGGATCGACCGTGTGGAGGAAGCGGAGCCGTTCGCGCGGCCCGCCGGCGAGGCGGACCCGCGTCGCGGCGCCGCCCGCCGGGGCGGCGCACGTCTCGAAGGGGAGGCCGAGGGCCGCCAGGCCGTCTGCCAACCCGCGGGACAGTCGCATGTCGGCGACGGTGATCCGCGCCCCGCCTTCGAGGCCGTCGCCCTCGTCATCGTGGATCTCGCCGCCGGTGTCGAACAGTCCGGCGAGCAGACCCGCGTACCACGACCGCGACGGGTGCCGCGGCCACCGGGTCACCTGCTCGACGTCGGCCAGCGCGACGGCCCCGCCGAGACGCCGGCGCTCCGCACCGCGCGGTGTCTCCTCGACGGCGCGGTCTGCCGCGTCGTGGGGGACGCCGAAGTGCTCCAGATAGCGGCGGACCCTGTCCAGCACCTCGACCTCGTCGGCGGGCAGACGAACGTGGTGCGGGCGGACACCGTCCGGAACGCGCACCACCGCGGACAGGTAGCCGCGGCGGTAGTCGTCGTCGACCTTCGGCGGTGCGGCGAACCCGCCGGTGCCGACCAGACGGTCGCCGACGGCCAGGTGCGGACGCCGGGCGCCGCCGGGTTCGGCGTCCGTGACGTACCTCCAGCCGCGGTCGCTCAAGAAGCGGTGGTCGCCGCTGGTGATGAGGCGGGTGCCGTCCTGCAAGGTGACGCGGTAGGCGGGCTTGACCGTCCGCCAGTGGGCGAGGACCTCCGTCACCGCGTACCGGCGACCGTCCCCCTCCCGGCGCGTGCCGTAGATGCGGTCGCCGACGCGCAGATCCCGCAGGGGCCTGGTGCCGCCGTCGGCCATGAGGATCGGGGTGTCGCCCGACAGGCAGTAGACGCACGCGTGGGAGCACCCCCGGTAGGGGTTGATGGTCCAGCGGAAGGGCATGCGGGAGGCGGCCGGGACGCGGTTGATGATCGAACGGGCCTGCACTTCGTAGAAGGTGATGCCGCGGAAGCCGGGCGTGTCGAACGTCCGGGCGACCGCGCGTCGTTCGATCAGCGGCGCCGCCGGGCCGGGCTCGGCCCCGTCGTCGAGCCGCAGGTTGTCCCAGCGCATCGGCCACACCCCCCGCATGGATCGAACATGTGAACGATAGAACGCGCGTTCGATGATCGCAACTGTGCGTGACCATGGGCGGACCGCCGCGCGGGCCGGCGGAGTGAATGTTCCCTGTCACTTGCGGCGAACGGATGCGACACGGGCATCGTCGTTTGGCGTCGACCACGGCAAAGCGTGCGTAACAATGGCTCGTCATGGTCTGGACGAGCAAGCGGACACCGGGTGCGCTCGCGCGGGCGCTGACCGCGGGCGCACTGGCGACGGGAGCGCTGGCGGTGACGGCGGCATGCGTACCGGTGCTGGGCGGCGCCGACGAGAGCAAGGCGGGGGAGCGGGCGCCCGGCGGCGCGGGCGCGCGGGCCGAATGCCCGGACGTGCCCGCGCCCGAGGGGACCGCGGGCCGCCAGCTGCGCGGCATGTGGATCGCCACCGTCGGCAACATCGACTGGCCCAAGGCCGGCCGCCGCTCCGTCGACCAGCAGAAGGCCGACTTCCGCAAGCTGCTGGACACCGCGCGGGCGATGAACCTCAACGCGGTGTTCGTGCAGATCCGTCCGAACTCCGACGCCTTCTACGACTCCCCGTACGAGCCGTGGTCGCAGTGGATCACCGGCACGCCCGGCAAGGACCCCGGCTACGACGTGCTGAAGTTCATGCTGGACGAGGCGCACGCCCGCAACCTCGAGTTCCACGCCTGGTTCAACCCCTACCGGGTGAGCCGCGAAGGCGACCTCAAAAAGCTCGCCCCCGACAGTCCCGCCCGCCGCAACCCCGGCTGGGTGCGCAAGTACGGCAAGGGCCTGTGGTATGACCCGGGCCTGCCGGAGGTACGGGACCTGGTCGTCAAGGCCGTCCTGGACGTGGTCCGCAAGTACGACATCGACGCGGTCCACTTCGACGACTACTTCTACCCCTACCCCGAGGCGGGCGCCGGGGAGTTCCCCGACCAGGACAGCTATAAGACCTACGGCAAGGGCATGCGCAAGGACGACTGGCGCCGCCAGAACGTCGACACGCTCGTCAAGACCGTCTCCGAGCGGATCCGCCAGGCCAAGCCCTGGGTGCGGTTCGGCATCAGCCCGTTCGGGGTGTGGCGCAACGACACCACCGACCCGCAGGGGTCGCCCACGCGCGCGCTGCAGAGCTACGACGATCTCCACGCCGACACCCGCAAGTGGATCCGCGAAGAATGGATCGACTACGTCACGCCGCAGCTGTACTGGCCCATCGGTGACGCCCGCGCTGACTACGCCAAGCTGGTCGACTGGTGGGCCCGCCAAGTGGAGGGCACCAAGGTGCAGCTGACGATCGGGCAGGCCGCCTACCGCGTCGGCAAGGACGCGGCCTGGCGCAAGCCCGACGAACTGTCGCGGCACCTGAAACTCAACGCCCGCTACCCGGCGGTGCGCGGCGACGTGTACTTCAGCGCCTCCGACCTGGTCGCCAACCGGCAGGGGTTCGCCACCCGCCTGCGTGACGACCACTACACGCGCCCGGCGCTGCCGCCCGTCTCGCCCGCCGCCGTCGACCGGGACCAGACGGGGCAGGGCCCCGCGCCCGCCCACCGGGTGCGGGCCGAAGGCGGCGACCGCGGCGTGCGCGTCACCTGGAACGCGTCCGGTGACGCCGTCGCCTACGCGGTGTACCGGGTGGACGGCAAGCGCGCCGCCTGCGCCCCCGTCACCCCCGGGACGCTGCTGACGACCGTGCGCGGCGGCGGCATCGTCGACCCGACGGCCAAACCGGGCCGCACCTACACCTACTACGTCACCGCGGTCGACCGGATGCAGCGTGAAAGCGCTCCCGCGCGGGGCGCGACGGTCACCGCCCCACGGGGATAATGATCTTGCTGCCGGGGCAAGAACATGGCACCGCAACCCCGCCCCCCGGAGGTATGGCATGTCGCTGTCGATGGAGGAGCAGCGGATCCTCGCCGAGATCGAGACCCGTCTCAGCGAGGAGGATCCGCGGCTGGCCCATCGCCTGTCGAAAGCGGGCGCGAAGGTGGGCCGGGCGCGGCGCCGCCGGATCCGCCTGATCGCAGCCGTTGCGGTCGCGGGGCTCGCAGTGCTGACGGCGGTCGCCGCGGCGGTGCTCACCGCGATCTCATAGTTGGGCGGGTGCCGCGGCGCGTTCCGCTCCCGGCGGACCGGCGCGCCGCGCACCCGCCCCGCTATGAGAGGGCCCCGGCGGGCGGTTCGCCTGCCGGGGCCCTGTGACGTTCAGGCCGGTGTGGTGGTCGCCTCGCGGCGAAAGGCACAACGAGGCTCCTGCCCGAACCATGCGGCCCAGCGGTATTCCTCGAAGGCAAAGGGTAGAGCCCGGGGGACACATGCCACACCGACACCACCCACGATAACGGCACCGGGGGAGTGCTCCTCCACGCCGAGGTAAGCCGAGAGTGTCAGCACGGTCACGTGACCGGACAGTGAGTGTTGTCTGAGCCGCGTGCACCCGCCCGGTTCGCGTGGCGTCGCACACTGTGGATGGTCGGGGGGCGAACGTCCTGACCGCCGCCGACACGGGGTGCTCGCGGCACGGCCAGTTCCGCCCATCGCGCGTCCCTCGCGGCGGGCGGAGCGGGAACGATCCGACGTGACGCGGGAATCGGCACAGGTGAGGAGTCCGGCAGTGGCCGCCAACACCGACAGGGAGACCGTCGAACCGGCACGCACGGCGGCACGGGCCGTGGCGTGGGAACTGGCCCCCGAGACCCGCGCCGCCTCGCACGCCCGCGCCCTCACCGCCCGCGCGCTGCGCTCCTGGCACGTGAGCGACGCCGCCGACGTCGACGACATCGTCCTCATGGTCGACGAACTGGTCGCCAACGCGGTCGTGCACGGCACCGGGCCCGTCCGCCTGCGGCTGCGGCTGGACGGGGCGCGCCTGGTCGCCGAGGTCGCCGACGCCGGCCCGGCGGTCCCGCCGCGTCCGCCCGGCCGGGCGCCGCGCTGGTCGGAGGCGGGCCGCGGCCTGCTGCTGGTCGCCGC
The DNA here is from genome assembly GCF_001552235.1 of Actinomadura rubrobrunea NBRC 15275. NCBI lineage: Bacteria > Bacillati > Actinomycetota > Actinomycetes > Streptosporangiales > Thermomonosporaceae > Actinomadura > Actinomadura viridilutea. The sequence continues at coordinate 12,887 of NZ_BCQU01000027.1, forward strand.
GCTGGCCACCGAGTTCGGCTGCCGTCGGGAACCGGCCGGGAAGACCGTGTGGTTCACCCGCGCCCTGAGCGGGCTCAACGGCCGCCGCGGCCCGCGCCGCCTCCCCCGCGCCGGACGCCCGCGCGGCGGTCCGAGGAGCCGTTAGCCGCTCGCCGCCGTCCCGCGCGCCGCCCGCTCGCGACGCGCGTTCGCCCACGACAGCGGGCGTCAGGGGAGCAGGGGGCAGCGGTCGACCACCCACAGCTCGTCGTCTTCTTCCAGGTCGACGGGACGTTCGGGGGGTTCGGCCAGGCGGTCCAGGTGCCATTCGATGTGGGCCAGGGGGCCGCGCCATCCGGCGAGCAGGTCGGCCAGCGGCCGCTCGAGCCCGGGAGGCCCGCCCGGGCGGGGGTCGGCGACGGGACGCTCCCACAGCGCGTCGTCGCATCCGGCCGCCCAGTGCCCCAGGCCCGTCAGCTCCTCCAGCAGGTCGCGGGTCAGCTCTCCCAGCGACCGCAGCGCCATCGCGTCCTGTATCATGCGTTCGCGCTCCTCGGCCGGCACCGGCCGGGCGAACGCCGGCGGCACGTCGGACCGCGGCGGCTCCGCCCCGTCCGCCGCCGACCGGATCGCCGCCGCCTGCCACCGCGTCCACTGCGCCAGATGCCCCAGCACCGTGCGCAGCGCCGCGGCGCCCGGTCGGCCGTCGCGCACTTCCTCGGCCGCGTCGCGCAGCCGCGCGCGCACGTGCTCCAGACGGTCCAACGTCCAGGCGCGGGCGCGTCCGGCGCCGGTCGGTGCGCGCGGGCCGTCGTCGGCGGGCGGACGCGGCAACGGCACCCGCAGCGCCGCCAGCAGCTCGTCCAGGTCGCGCGCGCCGGCGGCGCGGCCCGACAGGCAGGCGGCGCCGATGCGGTCGACGCGGAACATGCGCGGCCCGTCGCGCATGCGGCACCAGCCGACCAGGTACTCGGCGTGCGGGCCCAACACCAGGCCCTGCGCCTCGACGTCGCGGAAGGTGCGCCGGCCCGATCGGTCGGTGTAGGCCAGGCGCACGACGCGGCGGGAGCGCACCGCGGCGGCCAGCGTGTCGCGCACGGGGCCCACCAGCGACTGCGCCTCGCTCAGCGGCGGCGGCGCCGGGTCGGGCGGCAGGACGCGGCCGCGGCCGCGCTCGGACCGCACCGGCAGACCGCCGCGGGTGAGCAGCTCCAGGTCCCGTCGCACCGTGCGGCCGCTGACGCCGAGCCGTTCGGCCAGCTCGTCGACGGTCAGGGGATCGGGGGAGGCGGCGCGCAGTTCGGCGACGAGGGCGAGCAGCCGGTCCACACGGTCCACGCCACCATGGTCGCCGACGCCGGCGACATCATCCCTTGCCTCGAAGCGCGATTCGCGGACCGTGCGCGCTCCCGGCCCCGCCCCGATTCCAAGGTTTCAGCGCGCCTTGTCCACTGTCCCCGATGGCCGCTAACATACAACCAAATGGTTGTAGATGAGCTGACCGACGAGGTCGTGGACCACCTGTTCCACGCGCTGGCCGACGCCACCCGCCGCGACATCGTGCGCCGCTGCGTGCGCGAGGAACTGTCGGTGTCGCGGCTGGCCGAGGCCTACCCGATGAGCTTCGCCGCGGTGCAAAAGCACGTCGCGGTGCTGCATCGGGCCGGTCTGGTCACCAAGAGGCGCAGCGGAAGGCAGCAGCTCGTGCGCACCGACCTGGACGCCGTGCGCCGTGCGCGGCAGGTCCTCGACGAACTGGAGGCGACCTGGCGGGCACGGGTGGACCGCATGGCGCGGCTGCTCGCGCACGACGACGCCGACCCCGCGGCGGACGACCCCGCGGCAGACGACCGCGGCCGAGGAGGAAACCGATGAGCGTCACCCGCGTCGACAAGGACTTCGACACCCTGACCCTCACCGTGGTCGCCGAATTCGACGCGCCGGTCGAACGGGTGTGGCGGCTGTGGGACGACCCGCGCCGGCTGGAGCGCTGGTGGGGGCCGCCCGAGTTCCCGACCACCGTGGAAGAGCACGACCTGACCCCCGGCGGCACGGTCACCTACGTCATGACCGGCCCGGACGGCCAGAAGTCCCGCGGCTGGTGGCGCGTCACGTCGGTCGAGCCGCCCACGTCCCTGGAGTTCATCGACGGGTTCGCCGACCAGGACGGCGCGCCGGTCCCCGACATGCCGACCAGCACGGTGCGGGTGCGCCTCACCGAGCACGACGGCCGCACCCGCATGGAGGTGCGGTCGATCTTCGACTCGCGCGAACACATGGAGAACCTGGTGCGCATGGGCGCGGTCGACGTGTTCGCCCAGTCGATCGACCGGATGGACGCCCTGCTGGCCGACTGACCCGCTCGCCGCCGACACGCCCGCGTCCGCCGGCGCCACGGACACCCCCCGCCCGACTGGAAAGGAGCGCACCCGTGCGCAAGTTCAAGCTGCAGCTGCAGGTCAGCGTCGACGGCTACATGGCCGGCCCCGACGGCCGGATGGACTGGATGACGACGCCGTGGACCGACGACGTCGACGCCTACGCCGACAAGATCAGCGAGTCGGTCGACTGCATCGTGCTGGGCCGCCGCCTCGCCGAAGGGTTCATCCCCGCCTGGCAGGCCGGTCCCGAGGGCGAGACGCAGGAGTCCATCGACTGGATGAACACCACGCCCAAGGTCGTCATCTCCAACAGCCTCACCGAGTCGCCATGGGACAACGCCGTCGTCGCCGGCGGAGACCTCGCCGAGACCGTCGCCGAGCTCAAGGCCCGGCCGGGCGGCGACCTGATCACCTACGGGGGCGCCGCGCTCGCCCGAGAGCTGATCGCCAAGGGGCTGCTCGACGAGCTCCACCTGTTCGTCAACCCGGTCGCGCTCGGCACCGGAACGCCCGTGTTCCCCGCCGGGGACTCCTACCACCGGCTGCGCCTGGTCGGCTCGCAGTCGTTCGACTGCGGAATCACCGCGCTGCACCTGGAACCCGAACGCTCCTGACCTCCGGCAGGCCGCGCCACGGGCCGCTTCCTCGAGCGTCCGATGCGCGGCCTGCCCCGCGAGGGGGCGGGTCAGCCGGACAGTTCCGCGGCCAGCCCCTCCAGGTCGGACGCCGTCAACGTCAGGGCGTCGACCTCGTCGATGGCCTGCGTGGCGTCCGCCCGCCCCAGGCGGCGGGTGACGGCCCGGTCCAGGTAGGCCTCGACCAGCCGCGCACCGGTCAGCCGGCCCCGGCCGCGCAGCAGCCCCAGATCCCGGTGCACGACCTCCCAGGCGTCCGGGCCCAGCCGCACCCGCCGCTCCTCGGCGAGCAACGCCAACAGCCCCGCCCGCACACGCGGCTCGTTCATGTCCGGCAGCCGCACCGCCCGCAGGTCGGCCATCAGCTCCGGCGACGCCGCCGACAGCTCGGCCACACGCGCCGGCGCGCACGTGGCCAGCAGCGTGGTGTCGCTGACGCCCTCCAGACGCGCCTCGTACAGGCGCTCGGCGTAGGCGCGGCCCTGCGGGTCGTCGAGGACCAGCGCGTCCAGCCCGTCGAGCAGCAACGCGTGCCCGGCGTGCTCGTCCAGCACGCCGCGCAGCCCCGCCGGGCCTCGGCCGCGGACCTCGTCGGCGTGCACGCCGTGCACCTCGCCGCTGCACACCCCCACCTCGGCGAGCGCGCGGGCGACCATGCGCGCCAGCCGCCGCTGCCCGCTGGACGGCGCGCCGATCAGCAGCAGCGCCGGCATGGACGCCGTCGACACCTCCTGACCGCGCAGCCGCCGCGCCCACTTGCCGCGGCGCCGCACCTCGGTGACGACGCGTTCGATGTCGTCGGCGCCGCACAGGAACCGGATGCCGTACGCCTCGGCGATCTGCGGACCGGCCTCCAGCGACGGCGCGGGCGGCACGGGCGGCGGCGGCTCCGACACCGGCACCGGCGGGGGAGGCAGCGGATCCCGCCCCTCCTCCGGATCGACCTGCGTGGCGAACGCGCCCGGATCCAACTGCGTGGCCACCGCGCCCTCCTGAGCGTCCCCGAGCACACCCGCCGGACCGGCGCCCGGCTCCGCACCCGGGTCCGCGCTCGGCCACACCGGCGCCGTCGGCGGCGCGGGCGGAACCGGCGGCGGAGGCGGCACGGACGCCGCAGCGCGCCGCTCGCCCGAACCGTCCGGAGACGAACCCGAAAGCCCCGCCGCGGGCGGCGGCTCGGGAGCCGCGGATTCGGCACCCCCCGCGGAAGAGGAGGCAGAGGGAGGGGAGGCAGAGGGAGGGGAGGGGGGCGGCGGCTCCGCCGGGGACGGGGCGACCGGCCGGTCGGCGGCCTCTTCGGCGGACTTCTCCGCGGCCTGCCGCTCGGCCGCCAGGTGCGCACGCGCGGCCTTGATGATGTCCCACGCGCTCAGCTCGTCGGTGGACGGCGGGGAGTGCAGGGCCGGGCTGGTCAGCTCGGCCGCCACCGCCTGCGGCACCGCGAACCCGGTGGCCGGCGGCGGCACCTGCGCCAGGCGGCACCAGGTCAGCCCGATGGTGTAGGTGGTGGCCAGCAGCCACGACAGCGCCTCGGCGTCGGTGCTGCGCAGCGCCTCCGGCAACCGGCCCTCGCGCGGCCACAGCGCGCGCAGCGGGTTGGCCGGATCGGTCAGCACCGCGTGCAGCGTGCGGGCGCTGTCGGGGTCCAGCCACCGGTGCAGCGCGGGCAGCGCGTTCGGCGCGGCCTGCAGGTCGGCTGCCAGCAACGCGACCGCGGCGCGGCGCACGTCGTCATGCGGGCGGCCCCCGGTCGGCACCGGCGCCCGGGACCCGGTCAGCCCCGCCACCGCCTGCTGCAGGTCGTACAGCGCCAGCCGCAGGTACTCGCCGGGGGCGGCGTCGCGCACCATCGGCATGGCGAACTCGGCGGGGCAGCGGCGCCGCCACTCCTGCAGCATCGCCGCGGGACCGTAGCGCGCCGTGGCCATGTCCTGATGCACCAGCCGCAGCGACGCGGCCGTCACCGCCGCCAGCGCGTCGGCGCCGGGACGGAACCGCGCGTCGGCCTGCAACCCGACGGCCACCTCGTACATGACCCGGGCGATGTGCGCGGCCCCGGCGCCGTCGCCCGCCTGCAGGCGGTTGATGTAGTACCCGGCGAGGGTGCCGAAGTCGGGCGGCATCATCCAGTGCAGCCGCTCGGCGGGCGTGGTCAGGAACGGGACGAACGACTCGATGAGCGGGTTCTCCGTCAGCACCACGGGCGCGCCCGCGCACCACAGCAGCGAGCTCCAGGCCGCCGCCACCGTGCTGGGGGTGCCGGGTTGGAACATGGGGTCCTGCTGGGCGAACTGCGCGGGGTTGACCGCCCACGCCGTGGTGAGCGCCTGCTGGATGCGCGCGACCACCGCCGTCTCCGGCGGCGCGCCCAGGAACCCCAGCGAGGCCACGCGCCCGGCGGTCAGGTCCGGGCCGGTGGGGAACAGCTGCGGCGGCACGGGAGGACTGCCCGCGCCGCGCGGCGCCGGCTGGGCCACGCGCCGCTCCCCGGGGTCGGTGGGGGGAGGGCACGGATGCCAGACCCCGTCCAGGCCGCAGCGGTACCAGCGCCCCCAGGCGCCGAACAGCCACCACTCGCCCGATCCCCACAGCATCCGCGCGACCACCTGCTCGGCGCGCTGCTGCGGCGCAGCGGTGCGCCACCAGGGGGAGGCCACCAGCTCGCGCACGTTGGCCTCCACCGCGGTGAAGAGGTCGCCGGCCGTTCCGCCCCCAGTTCCGCCGAGTCCCGCCCCGGCCGCGTACCAGTTCACCCCGCGAATAGTAGTCGTCCGCGCCGACCTCCCACGGGCCCCGCCGACCGCCCTCGGAGCCGCCGCGCTCGGCGTCCGGGCGCTCGAGGCGGGACGCACGTCGACGCTGTAAGGAGCGTTATGGCAGGATGCGCATGATTTGCGGAGAGGGGGATGAGCCATGCGGAATGCGGCGCGCACGCGCACCGCGGGTCTGGCTCTGGCGGTGCTGTCGTCGGTGTGCTTCGGCGCGTCCGGCCCGTTCGGCAAGGCCCTCATCCACGCCGGGCTCACCCCCTGGCAGGCGGTGTGGCTGCGCATCGCCGGGGCCGCGCTGGTGCTGGTGCCCCTGACGCTGCTGCTGCGCGGCCGGGCGGCGGCGCGATCGGTCCGCCCCCACCTGCCGCAGGTGATCGTGTACGGGCTGACCGGGGTGGCCGGGGCGCAGGCGTTCTACTTCGTCGCCGCCTCCCGGCTGCCCGTGGGCGTCGCCATCCTGCTGGAATTCTGCGGACCGATCCTGGTGCTGGGCTGGATCCGGGTGGTGCGGCGCGCCCCGGTGCACCGCTCGGCCGCCGCGGGCGTCGCCGTCGCCATGGTCGGCCTGGCGATGGTGGTGCAGGTGTGGACCGGGCTGCGGCTGGACGCCCTGGGCCTGGCGGCCGGCCTGGGCGCCGCCGCCTGCCAGGCCGGGTACTTCCTGCTCATCGACCGCCTCACCGGCCAGGTCGACCCGCTGGTGATGACCGCCTCGGGCACGCTGCTCGCCGCCGCCCTGCTGGCCGCGCCCGCCGCGCCCTGGGCCCTGCCCTGGGACGTGCTGCCCGACTCGGTGCCCGTCGGCGGCCACGCCGCGCCCGGCTGGCTGCTGGCCGCCTGGATCGTCCTCGTCAGCACCGTGCTGGCCTACCTGACCGGCGTCGCCGCGGTGCAGCGGCTGTCGGCCCAGGTCGCCGGGGCCATCTGTTACACCGAGGCGGTGGCCGCCACCCTCATCGCCTGGGTCGCCCTGGGCGAGCGGCTCGCGCCGGTGCAGCTGGTCGGCGGCGCCATCGTGCTGGCCGGCGCGTTCGTCGCCCAGCGCGCCGCCGCCGATCCCGCCGTCACCGGCGTGCGCGCCGACCCCCGGGCGGCCGAGGACGCGGCCACCGCCGCCCTCCCCCGCTGACCCCGCCGCCGGCGCCGCGACGGTGCCCCGTCCCGGCCTCTCCACGGCTTGCGAACCCCGGCGGCGCGGCGGTTCTGTCAGGCGGTCTCGCGCACGAACCGGCGGGCTCCCCACCACACCGACGCCGCCACCAGCACGACGGTCACCGCCGTGCCCACGACGACGGGCGAGGCGGCGTAGTCGCCCAGGAACGCCGCGCGCACCGCGTCCACCACGTAGCGCAACGGCGTGCAGCGCGACACCGCGTCCAGCCATCCCGGCGCCATGCTCATCGGCAGCAGCATCCCCGACAGCAGCATCAGCGGCAGCGTCACCGACGACAGCAGCGACGCGAACGCGTCCTCGCGACGCGTGACCATCGCCAGCACGTACGACAGCGACGCGATGCCGGTCGCCAGCAGGACCGCCAGCGCCAGGCCGATCAGCAGCCCGGGCAGCGGCGCGCGCAGCCCCAGCGCCAGCCCGGCCGCCAGCAGCAGGATCGCCTGCACGACCAGCACGGTCGTGTCGCGCAGCACCATTCCGAGCAGCATCGCCGCCCTGCTGACCGGGGTGACCCGCAGCCGGTCCACCACGCCCGCGCGCAGGTCCGCGATCAGAGCGAACCCGACGAAGCCGGAGCGGAACAGCACCAGCTGCACGAGGATGCCCGGCACGAACACCTGCCAGGGATCGTGGTCGCCGAACCCGCGTACACCGTTGAGCCGTGTCAGCAGCGGCCCGAACAGCAGCAGGTACAGCAGCGGCTGCAGCATGCCGAACACCACCGCGACCTTGGTGCGCAGCGACGCACGCAGGTGGTGCATGTACAGCAGGCGGGTGTCATGCAGAGCGCTTGCGATGTTCATGAGAGATCTCTCCTCGCCGTGGAACGGATGTCAGGCGGCGGCTTCGCGCAGGGAGCGGCCGGTGAGGGTGAGGAACACGTCGTCGAGGGTGGGACGCGCCATCCGCAGCGCCGCCACCTCCACTCCCGCGGCGTCCAGCGACCGCACCAGCTGCGCCAACGCGCGGTCGCCCTGGTCGACGGTCAGCCGCACCGACGTCCCCGTCACCACCGCCTCGCGCACCTGCGGCAGCTCCGCCAGCGCGGCGCGGGCGCGGGCGGTCGCCTCGACGTCGCCGGCGTCCGCCCGGTCGCCGTGGTCGGGGACGGCCAGGTCGAGCGTGACCACGTCGCCGGACACGCGGCGTTTGAGCTCGTCGGGCGTGCCCTCCGCGACGATGCGGCCGTGGTCGATGATGAGGATCCGGTCGCACAGCGCGTCGGCCTCCTCCAGATAGTGCGTGGTCAGGAAGACCGTGGCGCCGTCCTCCTCGCGCATGCGGCGGATGTGGTGCCACAGGTTGCCGCGGCTGTGCGGGTCCAGACCGGCGGTCGGCTCGTCGAGGAACATCAGCGGCGGCCGGTGCACCAGCCCCAGCGCCAGGTCCAGGCGGCGGCGCTGCCCGCCCGACAGTGCCTGCGCCGGGCGGTCCAGCAGGCCGTCCAGCTCCAGCTGCGCGCACAGCTCGGCGATGCGCTCGGTGGGGCGGGGCACGCCGTACAGCCGGGCCTGCAGGCCCAGCTCCTCGCCCACCGGGACGCCCGGGGCGGCGCCGCCGCCCTGCGCCACGTAGCCGATGCGGCGCCGCACGCCCGCCGGGTCGGTGCGCAGGTCGTGCCCGGCCACGACGGCGGTCCCGGCGGTGGGCGCCAGCAGCGTGGTGAGCATGCGCAGCGTCGTGGTCTTGCCCGCGCCGTTGGGGCCCAGGAACCCGACGATCTCGCCGCGCGCCACGTGGAAGTCGACGCCGCGCACCGCCTCGACGGTGCCGCGCTTGGTGGTGAAGGTGCGGGCCAGCCCGCTCGCCTTGATCACGTCTGCCTCCGACATCGGTGAGGGAACGCCCGACAGAGTAACCACAAACTTGGAGCGACTCCAAGTTTGTGGTGAGTCCATGAAGGATAGAATCCCTCGCATGGCGGACGAGCGCGAACGCAGCAGACGGGCCGGGCGCCGAACCGCGGGCGAACAGCGGTCCGCGCCCGGCGACGCACCCGAGGGCGCCCCCGACGACGCGGCCGCCTCGGGCGGCGTCGAACGGCTCGGGCTGCGCGAGCGCAAGAAGCTCGAGACCAGACGGCGCATCTCCGACATCGCCACCGGCCTGTTCCTCGAGCGCGGCTTCGACAACGTCACCATCGCCGACGTGGCCCGCGCCGCCGACGTGTCGCCCAACACCGTCTTCAACTACTTCAAGACCAAAGAGGACCTGTTCTTCGACCGCCAGAAGGAGGTCGTCGAGGACGCCGCGCGGGCGTTCGCCGACCGCGCCCCCGGAGAGTCGGCGGCGGCGCTGTTCCGCCGCCGGTTCCTGGAAGGGCTGGACGCCCACGACCACCGGACCGGATTCCACGAGGGCGCGGAGACCTGGGCCCGCACCATCCGCGAGAGCCACGCCCTGATCGCCAAACAGCTGGAGATCGGCCATCGCGCCCAGCGGCGGCTGGCCGACCGGCTCGCCGACGAGACCGGCGCCGACGCCGGCGACGTCACCCCGCGCATCGTCGCCGCCATGATCTTCGCGGTGCAGCAGACCCTGATCGGGGAGATCCTCGAGCGCACCGCGGCCGGCGAGTCGCTGGAGGAGATGCGCGCCGACGTCCACGCCGCCGCCGAACGCGCCTACGACCTGCTCGAACACGGCATCGGCGGCTACGCCGTCAAACCGGGCGGCGACCGCGGCGGCGCGGAGCCGGACACCGCGCGCCCCGCCGTCCCTCACCGCACGTCGCAAGCGTCCCCGCCGCGTCCCGACGACGGAAAATAGGTGTTCGGCCGCTCGCCGCCGTTCTTACACTCCCTGGGTGCGGAGGCAATCATGGACACCCCCACGCTCCTCACCCACCTGGAGTCGCACGCCGTCCCGCTCACGCTGCCCCGAGGCGGCACGCTGCGCTGGGACGACGCCGACCTGCACCGCGCCGCATACACCGCAGACCCCGAGGGCTACGCGCTGCTCGGCCTGACCCCCGGCGTGCACCCCTGGCAGCGCGCCCGCGTGCTGCTGCAGGTGCTGGCCGCCTCCCAGGCCGGGTTCGACGACGCCACCCGCGCCACCTTGGCCCGCGTCGCCCGCGTGCTGACCCTGGGACTGCCGCCCGCCCACGTCATCACCGTCCTGCTGGCCCTGCGCCGCCTGCGCGCCAACCACAAGCACACCACCCGCGCCACGCTGCGGTTCGTCCTGGAACACCCCGACGCCGACGCCCTCATCGCCGCGCGCCGACCCGCCCTGCGCGACTGCTTCGAACACGCCCTGGGCAAGACCACCGCCCGCGGCTGCGCCCGCCGCATCGCCGACGGCGACACCGGCTCCGACTACCTGCAACGGCGGCTGCTGCGGTTCCTTACCGCACCCCGCCACGCGCTCACCCGCGTCCCCGCGCTGTACGCGGCGGCACCGCAGACCGGCTCGACCCCGCACGACCCCGTGCTCGCCGTCGAACGCCCCCGCCCCCGTCCCGGCACCGTCACCGCCACCAACCGCGGCGACATCGCCGCCACCCTGGTCCACCTGTACCGGGGCGGCCCCGCGGAGGAGCTTTACGTGGCGCTCGGCCGCTACCTGGCCGACGCCGTCGCCGCCTACCCCCGTTTCCAGGGGACCGTCGCGCTGGTCCTCGACGCCTCGGCGTCCATGCGCGGCTACGGCGACCGCGAATGGGCCCTGATGTCGCAGACCGCGGCGCTGCGCATGGTGCTGTCGCAGATCTGCGAAAGGCTGGAGGTCGTGGAGGTCGGCGGCGAGGAACGCCTCCCGCGCGGCGCCACCGACCTGGCCACCGGCGTGCTGGACGCGCTGGCCGCCGGCCCCGACCTGGTCGCCGTGGTGTCCGACGGCTACGAGAACCTGTTCCCCGGCGACCTGGCCCGCGTCGCGGCGACCCTGCCGCGCATCGGCGTCACCACCCCCGTGGTGTTCTGCCACGCCATGTTCACCGCCACCGACGACCTGTCCCTGCGCCGCCCCGCGCCGGCCCTGCCGCAGCGCGGCTTCTGGCACCAGGACGACTTCGACGCACTGCTGCCATGGATGTTCGGGCACTGCGCGGCCGGCGGACCGTGGCTGCGCGCCGCCCTGCGCACCCGCCTGGACGCCCTCGACCGGCAGGCCGCACAGATCGGAGGGACCGCCGCGTGACGCTGCACGACACCCCCCGCGACGCCCCCGCCGTCCCGAGCACCGCCGCGACGACGCTGGACACGCTCATGCCCGGCCCGCTCAGCCTGGCCGGGCACCGGCTCGGCACCCCGCAGCGCGCCGGAGCGCTGACCATGGTGCCCATCTCCGGGCCCGCCTACCCGGGGATCGTCCCGCCGCGCCGCGGCCTCAAGCTCGCCCGCGTCGACGGCTACGGCCGCGTCGAACTGCACAACGGCGCCGCCGACGGCGTGGCGATCGTCCCGCTGCACATCGGCTACATCCAGGACGCCGCCCAGAACCACGCCCTGTGCCGCTCGGCGTTCATCGCCCCCGGGCAGAGCCTGATGTTCGACGACGCCTGCTGCGTGCAGGCCTCCCAGGGCGGCTACCTCACCGCGCGCGACCAGTGGTTCTTCGTCCTGCCGGTCGAGCTGCGCATGCGCGCTCTCCAACTGCGCGGCGTGCACGACTACGCCAAGCTGTGGGGCGACATCGCCGCCCTCAACGAGCGCTACGGCCTGCCGGCCCGCGGCCACCTGGAACAGATCCTGTCGCGCAAGCGGCCCGTGCTCACCCAGTTCCAGAGCCGCATCGAACTGCAGCCCGGGCAGCTGGGCGCGGTGTTCTTCGTGGACGGACACCTGGCCGGAGTGGAACTGGCCCCCGACCCCGAGTACTTCGCCGACGTGTGGCCGGCGCTGGTGTGCTTCGCCTACGGCGTCGCGGCCTGGCATGCCGAACGGCAACGCCGCGCCAAGCACGCCCCCGCCGCCCCCGTCGCGGCGCAGCCGTTCGAGGCCACCACTCTTTCCGAGCTGCGCGCCGCGCTCGACCGCGACCGCGCCGCCCGCATCGCCCAGGTCGCCGACTGGCTGGCCGACGTCCCCACCGGCCCCCTGCAGACCACCGAAGAGGAGCGGTACCTGAACCTTCGACTGTCCACGGTCACCGGCCCCCACCTGGCCGGACAGGTCGTCACTGACGGCGACCGCGCCGTCTACGCGTCCCTGTTCGCCCCCTGGCCGGACCGCACCGCGCAGTAGGACGGGCCGCCGCGCCCCCGCGCACGGCCGGAACCGGCCGCAGCCTCGCCGGACCGCGCCGCGGGAGATCCACGGCAGAAACCGGTTGCCTCACGGACCCGCGGCCTACTTGAATGGCGAGCGGGAACTGCGCCGGGCACCCGGAGAGAACCCAGGTTCCACATCTGGTGGCCGTATTTCCGTCGGTCTTGCTCTTCGGGGGCGCGCCGGCCGCCCGTCCCGCTTCCCGCCCCGCCCACCCGCCCCCCGGGCCGGGCGACGGCGGCCGCACCCGAGGGCGGCGGCGAGCATCATCGTCGACGTCTGCCGTTGACGGGCCTCACGGGGATGTCTAGCGTTCCGGAGAGAACGCGTGATCTTGGTCGTCCCGGGGCGGGCGACGAAGCCACCGCAGGGAGCCGTCATGCACCGTCGCCGACGCCTGTCCCTCCTGGCCGCCACGAGCCTGGCCGCCGCCCTGATCGTCCCCGGAACCGCAGCCGCCGACGGCGCCGCGCCCGGCAAGGACCCGCGGCTGACCCGGCTCCTCAAGGCGATGACCCTGGAGGAGAAGGCCGCCCAGCTGTTCGTGCTGCAGGTGTACGGCAAGAGCGCCGACACCACCGACCCGGCGGACGTGGCCCGCAACCGCCGCCTGTACGGGGTGGACAACGCCGCGCAGCTCATCGCCCGCTACAAGCCCGGCGGCATCATCTACTACAGCGTCGACCCCGCGAACGTCGACAACCCCCGCCAGCTGGCCGCGTTCTCCAACGGCATCCAGCGCGCCGCCCTCGCCCAGCGCGTCCCGATCCCCGCCCTGATCTCCATCGACCAGGAAGGCGGCATCGTCGCCCGCGTGCAACCGCCCGCGACCCAGTCGCCGGGCGCCATGGCGCTGGCGGCCGGACGCCGTCCCGCCGACGCCCGCGCCCTGGCCGCCGTCACCGCCCGCGAACTGCGCGCCATGGGCGTCAACACCGACTTCGCCCCCGTCGCCGACGTCAACGTCAACCCCGCCAACCCCGTCATCGGCGTCCGCTCGTTCGGCTCCGACCCCGCGCTGGTCTCCCGCATGGTCGTCGCGCAGGTCGACGGGTACCGCGTCGGCGGCGTGGCGCCCACCGTCAAGCACTTCCCCGGGCACGGCGACACCGTCACCGACAGCCACATCGGGGTGCCGCGCATCGAGCACACCCGCGAACAGTGGGAGCGCCTCGACCTGCCGCCGTTCCGCGCCGCCATCGAACGCGGCGTCGACGCGATCATGACCGGGCATCTGGTCGTGCCGGCGCTCGACCCCTCCGGCGACCCGGCCACCCTGTCGCGGCCCATCCTCACCGGCATCCTGCGCAAGCGCCTCGGGTACCGCGGCGTCATCATCACCGACGCCCTGGACATGCAGGGAGTGCGCGACAAGTACGGCGACGACCGCGTCCCCGTGCTGGCGCTCAAGGCCGGCGCCGACCTGCTGCTCAAACCGCCCGCCGACGCCTCCGGGGCCGGACTGTTCCCCACGCAGCTGCGCGCGGTGGTCGAGGCCGTCAAGAGCGGAGAGCTGACCGAACGCCGGCTCGACGAGTCCGTCTACCGCGTCCTGGAGCTCAAGCGCAAGCGCGGACTGTTCCGCGACCCGTTCGCCGACGAGTCCAAGGTCGACCGCGTCGTCGGCGCGCCCGCGCACCTGGCCGCCGCCCAGCGCGCCACCGATCGCACCACCACCCTGGTCAAGAACGACGCCGGGCTGCTGCCGCTGCGCCCCGGCGCCCGCCGGGTGCTGGTCGCCGGATGGGGCGTCGCGACGACCCGCACCCTCGGCGAGGAACTCGCCCGCCGCGGCGCCACCGCCACCGTGCGCGAGACCGGGCTGAGCCCCACCCAGCAGCGCATCGACGAGACCGTCGCCGCGGCGCGCGACGCCGACCTGATCGTGGCGGTCACCAACCGCGCCTGGGACGCCGAACCGTCCACGCCCACCGAACCGCACAACGGGCCGGGCCAGATGAACCTGGTCAAGGCGCTGGTCGCGACCGGCAAACCGGTCGTGGTCATCGCCGTGCGCGACCCCTACGACATCGCCTACTTCACCGAGGCGCCGACCTACCTGGCCACCTACTCCTACACCGCCGAGGCGCTGCGGTCGGCGGCCAAGGTGATGTTCGGCGAACTGAACCCCTCCGGCAGGCTGCCGGTGACGATCCCGGTGCGCGACGCGCCCGACCAGGTCCTCTACCCCTTCGGGCACGGCCTCGGCTACACCCGCTGACCGGCGTCCGGGCCGCCCTCCGGAGTGCGCGGAGGACGGCCCGGACGAGAACGGCTCGGCGATCTCCGCCGCCCGTCCACGCCCGAGCCCGCATGCCGGTCGCCGCCGACGGCGCGTGCCGTCTCACCCGCTTGCCGAACACAGCCGCCTGCCAAGCCGCAGGACACAGGCCGAGATGCAGCGGCAGCCCGACGCACCCCCTGCTGATGAGCGACATCAACCTCAATTAGCATGAATGGCGACAAAGAGTGCATATCGGGTCACATGGCATATCGGAGGCATTGACGTAACCGGACGCTTACTCAAGCATGGGGGCAGGGACGAGGGAAGGTGACCTCACGGTGACCACCGAGCGGACCGACCCGGCGATCGACACCGTCGACCTCAACGACCTGCGCTTCTGGGCACGCCCCCCGCACGAGCGCGCCGCGGCGTTCGCCGCGCTGCGCGCCCGCCCCGGCCCGGTGCGCTTCCCCGACCCGCCCATCCCGTTCACCCGCCGCGGGAACGGCTACTGGGCCCTGGTGCGCCACGCCGACGTCGTCGAAGCCAGCCGCAACCCGCAGATCTTCAGCAGCGAACCCAACGCCACCAGCATCATCGACTCGCCGAGCTGGCTGAACCGCTACGTCGACTCCATGATCAACATGGACGATCCGCGGCACGCCAAGATCCGGCGGATCGTGTCCCGCGCGTTCACCCCGCGAACGCTCGCCAAGACCGAGGACGACGTGCGGCGCCGCGCCGCCCGCATCGTCGACGACCTGATCGCCTCCGGCCCCGGAGACTTCGTCGCCAAGGTCGCCGTGCGGCTGCCCGTCGAGGTCATCTGCGACATGCTCGGCATCCCCGACCGCTACCAGCCGCGCGTCGTCCGGCTCACCAACATCGTGCTGGGCAACACCGACCCCGAATACACCGGCATCACCCCCGACCTGGGGCGCGTGCGCACCGGCCTCGGCCTGGCCAAGGTCGCCTGGGCCGCCCGCGCGCTGCACCGCCTGGCCGCCGCCCTCGGCCGCGAACGCGTCGCCGAACCGACCGGCGACCTGACCTCGGCGCTCGTCACCGCCGACATCGACGGCGAGAAACTGTCGGCGCGCGAGTTCGGCACGTTCTTCCTGCTGCTGGTGGTCGCCGGCAACGAGACCACGCGCAATGCCATCGCCCACGGGCTCAAACTGCTCACCGACCATCCCGACCAGCGCGAACTGCTGCTGGACGACTTCGACGGGCGCATCGCCGGCGCCGTGGAGGAGATCGTCCGCTACAGCACCCCCGTCATCTGCTTCCGCCGCAACCTCACCCGCGATTACGAGCTCAACGGCCGTCCCCTGGCCAAAGGGGACAAAGTCGTGCTCTTCTACAACTCCGCCAATCGCGACGAGGCCGTCTTCACCGATCCCGACCGGTTCGACATCACCCGCTCACCCAACCCGCACGTCGGGTTCGGCGGACCCGGACCGCACTACTGCCTGGGCGCCAATCTGGCCCGCCGCGAGATAGCGATCATGTTCCGGGAACTGTTCACCCGCCTGCCCGACATCCGCGCCGACGGCGATCCCGACCTGCTGCTGTCCAGCTTCATCAACGGCATCAAACGCCTGCCCTGCACCTTCACCGCCCCCTGAGCCGCCACCGCCGGCTGTCGCGGCGGACCGCTCGGTGCGGCCGATGTGGGCCGCACCGAGCGGCATGCGAGCGGGACCCGCAGGCGGCATCTCCGTCCCACGGGCCGGCAGGAAGAGAGCATCGGCCAGGACCGCGGTGCCGGGACCGATGCGGCCGCGCAGGCCCTATGAAGGATTTCCGGGCCCGTCGAGGGATCGGCCATCCACCCGGCGGACGTGGGAACGCGCCCTGACGCGATCCTCATCGACCGCGTCGAAACCCACGTCGACCGGCACGGCTTTCGCCTGTGGGCGCCTGCTGGGATCACCACCAGCGGCTGCACCCGTAGGCATCACACGCCCGGATGGAGACGCCATGGGCGCCGCGATAGACATACCGCTTGCCCAGCTTCATTCTTTTGTGCGTCACTCTTCCGGACTGCCATCGGATGTACATTTCGGCCCACACCCGTCCCGGAGGCGAAGCCACCACCCGCCGGAGCCTGCCGTTGTAGACGTGGCGTCCGACACATCTCCATGACTTCTCTACGCCGACATACCATTTCGCCGGCGAGTACAGCTCCGTGGCCGCGGAACCGCTCCTGCAGGCCATGACCCGGTCCCCGACCGATTCCCCTGTTGCGGCGGCTGTCTCTGCCGGGGCGAGAAGAACCGCGGTGCCGACCGCCAAGGCGATCGTCGCCCGTGAAGTGCGCATGAGAACCCCGATGATCCCACTTCTGCCATCGACGCCGCCCCCATCGCAAGAGTAATGGATTGACTACGGAGAGTTAATGTCGCATCGCGTCGAACGGCAGGAGACGGGGGACGACCTATCACTCACACGGGCCGGGACGCCAGGCGTGAAGTGTCACCGTCGGCCCTTGGCCGGTGCGGGTGCGATCTCCTGTCGCGGTCGTGCGGTGCGGGTTGGAGGTGGGGCGGCAGGCACGTCCAGTCGCTCATTGGACGGTTCGGGAGACGCACGGTGGCGCGCAACCGGAAGCAGATAACCGGGACGCATAGGCTTGCCGCGGAGTCCGCCGCTCTTCCGGATCATGTACGGGCCGAAGCGCCTGCCACCACCGCGAGGCGGTGCCCCTGACCGCGGGACGGACGGTCAAGGGGTGGACGTGTCACCGACGCGTCTGGCCGCGTCGGCCGCATGGCGCAGGGCGGACTCGATCTCCGAGGCGTCTTCGGCCAGCTCCTCGATCCGTTCGGCCGCCAGTTCGTGCGCGACCGTGCGGGCGAGGAGTTCCTCGTAAGCCTCGTTGCGCTGTTCCAGTTCGAGGATCTCCGCGCTGTTGTCGGGCGGCGGCAGGTTCCGCAGCTGCTCTCGCCTATAGACGGCGTCGGCCGCCGCCGTACTCGCGGCGTACTTCTCCAGCGCCTCGACCCGTTCGGTGACCGCCGCCACGGAACGGCGCAATGCTTCGCGCTGCGGGGCGAACCGGGACTTCTCCATGGGCGTCAGATCGGACGCGCGAAGCCGCCGCTGTTCCTCCCGCATTCGGGAATGGGTCATCAGTGTCTGGGCGATCTCCCACTCCTCGGCGGGGAGAGTCAGCGCGTTGTCGATGCCGTCGAGCAGCCCGGCCTTGTTCACCTCGGATTCCAGCACCGTGTCGATCGCCTCCTGCGCCCGGCACAGCAGGATCTTCGCGTCCGGATCGAGGTCGGCCGCCACGATGTAACGGCCGTGGTACTTGCGGATGAGACGGACGACGGAACCGCCGAGCAGCACATGCAACCGGCCGGGCACAGGGCTCGTGGCCGGTGTCAGCACGTCCTGGTTCTCGCGCAGGGCCCGACGGTCCTCCGCGGGAACGGCCGGATCGACGGCCACCCGTGGATGCGCCGAGTCCGGCAGGTACGACAGGGACATGCGGCAAAGAATGTCAGAAACCAGTACAGCTTGATGGCTCAGAGACGCGCCGGCCGGGACGGGGGAGCACGATAATTTTCCCGCCGATCCGCGCCGATCTGGAGGTCCCCGGCTCGACCAGGCACGGCTCGACCAGGCACGGGCGGGCGGACAAGATCAGATACCCCACCGTGATGCCCGAGCACCCCGCCATCCGGGTGTCGGTCGAGGAAGACGGCGGTGTGGCCGCGGGATCGTCGAGTGGTGAGGATCCCTCAGAGCGCTGGGGCGCCCGAGGCGTGGACACGACAAGCGACGGGGGCCGCTATGCTGGGCGAGCCCGGCGACCTGTTCGCAGGCGACACGCGGTGGTGGGGCCCACCGCCCCCGTCCGACAGGCGGGGCAACCGCGTCCAAAGACGCCAACGGTCCCTACCGATGACATCGTCGCACCGGTAGGAGATTGCCATGCCCGACGCCCCCACCGCGCCCCGAGTCTCCCCGCGCGTTCACCGGCCCGGCATCCGGCGCCGCGTGCCGTGGGCGACGCTGGCGGTCATATCTGTCGGTGGTATGGTCGGCGCGCTCGCCCGCTACGGCATCGCCGCCTCCTTCCCACATCGGCCCGGCGAGTTCGCCTGGGCGACCTTCTGCGTCAACACCGCCGGATGCCTGCTGATCGGCGTGCTCATGGTCGTCATCACCGAGGTCCGGCAGGCGCACCGGCTGCTCCGCCCGTTCCTGGGCGTCGGGGTGCTCGGCGGGTTCACCACCTTCTCCACCTACGTCGTCGACGTCCAGACCGCCCTGCACGCCCACGCGCCCCGCATCGCCTTGCTGTACCTCGCCGCCACCCCCGTCGCCGCGATTGCCGCAGTGTTCACCGGGGTCCGCCTGACCCGCGCTGCAGCCCGGCTGGCGGCACGCCGCCGCCAGGACGCCGTCCCACTGGAAGGACGCCCGTGACGACGCTTCTGAGGACTCCCGTGAAGCTGCACGGCGCCGCGCTGCACCCGACGATCTTCGTGGGGTACGAGAACGTGCCCCGCGGCGGCGCCACCGACCTCGCCGGTGCCGACCTGCTGCACGGGAGCGAGGACTGCGGGGCGTCCAGCCACGTCGACACCTCGCGCTTCGTGTCGCTGGCGGTCGTGGACGTCACGGATTGCGCCCGCGCGTTCCTTCTGGTCACAAAGCGCCTGGACAGCATTGAGCTGGGCGAGGCAACCCGCTGCAACGATTCCGCTGAGGTGCACTGGTGAGCATCCCGTCCGCGCTGCTGGTCGCGCTGGGTGCAGCGCTGGGCGCCCCGTTGCGCTACCTGGTCGACCGCATGGTGCAGGCCCACCACGACGGCCTCTTCCCCTGGGGCACCTTCACCGTCAACATCACCGGATCGGCGCTGCTGGGCTTCCTGGCGGCTTTGCCTGCTGGAGACGGCACGATGGCGCTGGCCGGCACCGGGTTCTGCGGTGCGCTGACCACCTACTCGACATTCGGCTACGAGACGCTGCGCTTGGCCGAGGACGGAGCCCGCGTCCACGCGGTGTTCAACGCGGTCGCCTCGGTGGCCGCCGGGCTCGGCGCCGCCTACTGCGGCATGGCCGTCGCGCAGGCCCTCTGACCGAACGAGGCGGCACGTCCGCGCACGGCCGACGACACTTGGTGACGGCTGCTCGGCAGTGCCGTTGCCTCGGCCCGCCGAACATGTTCATGAGGGCGGCGCGCTGATCGCTTCCAGCTTGTCCCAAGTGATGTTCGAGCTGGTTGAAGCGGCGTTCGATGACGTTGCGGCGCCGGTGGCAGTCGCCTCGAAGTCACAGCGGCGGTGCCCGCGCCGGGCCCGGGCGGCCAGCTGGTCGGACCGCTCGGTGCTGGTGTGCGGGATGCGCTGCCGCCTCAGATAGAAGCGGATGATCGTGTGCTCGGCGTACAGCCACTCCCCGTACAGCACGTACCGGTCGCGCCGCCGCGGCCACAGCGCATGCCGCACCGACGCGGCCCACGCCTTGAACAGATTGAACTGCTGTTCGCGGGGCCCGCCGGTCAGGAAATGCCCGCGGCTCTGCAACCGCAGTTCCCCGTCGGCGCTGAAGCCGATCCCCGCGTTCGCCCCGTCCAGCTTCTCCTCCACCCAGGTATCGGCCGGCGATTTCCCGGAACGGCACGGCGGCGACGTCATGGTCGCCGGGCTGCAACCGGGCCCCTGGATGTGAGCGGGTCGGGGCTACTTGTGGAGCACGCCGACTGTTGTAACCGACCCTGTATCGGCCGACCAACCGAATTTCCCCCGATAGCATTCGACAGTGAGCGAAGGGGGAGCACCGGGGCTGCCTGTCGCGGCCGACATGGATCCCAGGAGGCTGCACACCGCGCTCAGCCTTCTGGCGGACCGGCGATGGTGGACGATGGCGGATCTGATCCGCCGCACGGCCGCGCCCAGGCGGTCGGTGGAGTCCCTGCTGGAGGCGCTGGCCGTGGAGCGCGCCGACGACGGCCGGTTCCGCCTCACCGCCGAGCAGGCCGAGCGGATCGCCGAAGCGTTGCGCACCGGGCACCGGCCGTTCGACCCCGCCGACCCCGTGGGGCACCTGCTGCCCGAGCACGCCGACGTGGTGGAGCGGATGAGGGAGCTCATCCGACGGGCGCCGCGCGGACGGCACGTCCTCGACCACGTCGCCGCCACCCCCGACACCGTGGTGCGCCGCGCGCTGCTGCTGGGCGCCCGGTTCTGGCTGCCCGGCGCGCGGCTGCTGTGCGTGGGCGACCACGACCTGACGTCGCTGGCCGTCGGCCTGATCCACCCCGGTGTCGAGACGACCGTCGTCGACATCGACGAGCGCATCCTGGCCTACATCGACGAACGCGCCGCCGAACTCGGGCTCGACGTGCGGACGCGCTGGGCCGACCTGCGCCTCGGCCTGCCGCCGTCGGCCGCCGCGTCCGCCGACATCGCCGTCACCGACCCGCCCTACACCGCCGAAGGCGTCGGGCTGTTCGTGGCCCGCGCCCTGGAAGGGCTGCGCGACCACGGCAGCGGCCGGGTGGTGCTGGCCTACGGGGCCAGCGACCGCACACCGGCGCTGGCGCTGAAGGTGCAGAACGCGTTGCGCGACCTTCACCTCGTCACCGAGGCCGTCTACCCCGACTTCAACCGGTACTTCGGCGCCGAGGCCATAGGCTCGGCCGCCGACCTGTACCTGCTGCGTCCCACCGGCAAGAGCCTGGCCGCCGCCACCGCCCGGGCCCGACGGTTCAGCGCCGCGATCTACACCCGGGGCCCGCAGGCCGTCGAGTCCCGGACGACGCTGCGGATCTCCGCCGATGATCTGTCCGGGCTGCGGCCCGATGTGCTGGTGGGGGAGTGGCCGACGCACGTCCTGCCCGGTGTGCCGCGGGCCCGGCTGACGACATGGCTGGCCAAACCGTATGCGGCGACCGTCCGGCACGCCGCCGTCGCGCTGCCCGCCGGGCTGGAACGGGCGCTGGCACGGGTGCTGCTGGCCACCCGCGCCGAGCACGTCCGGGTGTTCCTCGCCGAACCGGTCGCCGATCTGGCGGCGACGGCCGCGCTGCTGCGGCCCGTGTACGAGCTGACGGCCCGGGGCCCTGTGGTGGACGCGGTGCGCTGTGCGCCGCCCGCCGCGGAGGACGAGACGGCCCGCATCCTGCGCGCGATCATGGACAGGGCGCACGGGAAGGTCGCCAACGCCTGGCGGGACGCGCTGATCGGCCTGCGCGGCGACCTCACCAAGCGGCAGGCCCGCGCCCTGGTCGCCGAGACGGCGCCGTGGGCGCGCGATGTCACACCGCTGGAATTGCCGGCGCACCGGTTGCGCGAGCTGCCCGACGCCGTCCGCGCGTCGCTGCAACGCCTCGCCGCCGCACCGGCGGCGGGGTGAGGCGATCGGCCGCGCGTTCCAGGTGACGCCGTTCGAGCAGGGCCGGGGTCGGCCTGGAAGCCGTACCGATCGCGGCCGTACTCACCCTGGACATCCTCGAATCCAGTCCCACCACGGACGCTGGGCACCGACCTCGTTGTCGTTTCGGTGTTGTCGTTTCGGTCTGCGCGGCGTCGGCGCTGGGGGAGGCCGACACCGAACTGGGCGTGACGTGGGGGCGTCGCCGTGGTCGGCAGCGTGGCCGCCGTCACCTACCGCGGCCGGCGCGGCGAGGCCGTCCGGCGGGACGCTCGCGACACCCTGGCAGGCGCTGTGCCGGTGGCCGAGCCGCCGCCCATGCCGGCTCCCGACGCCTGCTAAGGATGCCGTCACCGCCGGGATGGCCGCCTCGGTCCTGTTCTGCCTGGCCATCGCACTGCTCTTGGCGATGAATGCGGCGCGGGTCGGCGCCGCGTCCCGTCCACCGGACGATTCGAGCGGTAGGTCACGACGCGTCCAGGACCGTCAGGTCGAGCGCGGACAACCGTTCCGGGTCGGCCAAGACGTCCACGGCAACGATCTTTCCGTCGCTGACCGTGAAGCTCAGAACCGAGAACGGGCGGCCGTCGCGCGTCGACACCAGCCCGGCCGCCCCGTTCACCAGCGCCGGATACACCGACCCGGCCCGCTGCGCGTAGATGAGCGCTTGCCGCGCCGCCTCCGCGGCGCCGCGGATCACCTTCACCACGCCCGGACCGGCCGCGCCGCCTTCCACCCGCACGACCACGTCCGGGTGCAGCACCGCGACGAGCGCATCGAAGTCGCCGCCCCGCGAGGCCGCGAGGAACGCCTCGACGACCGCGCGCTGTCGGCGCGGGTCGGGGTCGGGCTCGGGAACGGCACCGCGCACCCTGCCGCGCGCCCGGCTGGCGAGCTTGCGAGCGGCAGTGGGGGTGCGGCCGACGATCGGGGCGATGTCCTCGAAGGGAACCCCGAACATGTCGTGCAGCACGAACGCCAGCCGCTCGGCAGGCGACAGCGACTGCAGCACCACCAGCAGCGCCAGCCCCACCGAGTCGGCCACCAGCGCCTCCTGCTCGGGATCGACCCCGTCGGCGCGGCTGACGACCGGGTCCGGCAGGCCGTGCTCCAGCGGCGTCTCCCGCCGTGACGTGCGCGAACGCAGCATGTCCAGGCACACCCGGCCGACGACCGTGGTCAGCCAGCCGCCCAGGTTCGCCACCTCGCTGGTGTCGGAGCGGCTCAGCCGCAGCCACGCCTCCTGGACGGCGTCCTCGGCCTCGCTGAGCGAGCCCAGCATGCGGTAGGCCACCGCCTTGAGGTGGGCACGGTGCTCCTCGAAACGCGCGGCCAGCAGATCACGTTCGTTCATCTCACAGATCCTTCACCAGGGACATCACCGCTATGACGGATCCCGAGGCGTCGATGTGACCGGGGCGGAGTGCTCTTGACGACGGTTCGGCTGGCGACGGCGGGTGGCGCGGCCGTGCTCTTCGGAAGCCAGGCGGATGTGCCGTTCTCGACGGCCCACACTCCCTCGTGTCCACCAGTGCGCGAAGTATGCGAGCTGTATGTCAATGCGGTGGACGGGTTCCAGGGCAACGGTCACGGACCCGGCCGGGAAGAAACTGTCGGCGGGCCTGGAGGGGCCGATCACCACAGCGGCCGTCGGCGGCAGGGACGGGCACCGGGGCCTGACCACGGCGCGGGCACAGTCCGTCGGCGTTCGGGCGGCGCGCTCGACGGAATCAGGCAGGCGGGCCAGGGAACCGTCACGGCATGAGGGATCACCCGCCAGGCGGTGCGATGACGCCGGTCCCCGCAGCCCGCGTCCGTCGTAACAAATACTGTTACGATGAGGTTCGAGAGAACGAGGCGGGTGGAGACCGGCGTGAGCGCCAACAGCAGATTGACCATCGCGGTGCACGCCCTGACATGGATCGGGCTGTATCGGCGACGCGGCCACGAGGTCGCCACCTCCGAGCAGATCGCCTCGAGCGTCAACACCAACCCGGTGGTGATCCGCCGTCTGCTGGCCGCGGTGAGCAAAGCCGGCCTGGTCGCGTCGCGGCGGGGCGCGGGGGCGGGCTGGATGCTCGCGCGGGACCTGTCGGAGATCACTCTGCTCGACGTGTACCAGGCGATCGACCCGGGACCGATCTTCGCCCTGCATCGCACGACGCCGAACCAGGAGTGCGTCGTCGGCCACGGCATCGGCCCGGTATTGACCGCCGTGTACGACGACGTGGAGGACGCCCTGCGCAGCGAGCTGGCCAAGACCACCTTGGAGGACGTGCTCCGGGACGTCCTCAAGGTCGCCTGACCTCGGACCGTCAGCCTCCCTGAGACGAAGCGGATCGCATACCGCGCCGGGCGATGTAACAGAAATGGTTATGTCAAGAAGTGGAGAAGCTCATGGGACAGCTGGACGACAAGACCGCCCTCGTCACCGGTGCCTCCACGGGCATCGGCCTGGCGATCGCCCGCCGGTTCGCCGCCGAGGGCGCGACCGTCTACCTGACCGGGCGCCGCCAGAGCGCGCTGGACGCCGCCGTCGCCCAGGTCGGTGACCGCGGCATCGCCGTCCGGGGCGACGTCTCGGACCTCGGCGACCTCGACCGCCTGTTCGCCGAGATCACGGACCGCAGCGGACGCCTCGACGTCGTGGTGGCCAACGCCGGGATCGGGGACTACGGGCTGCTCGGCGCGATCACCGAGAAGGAGTACGAGCGCACGACCTCGATCAACCTCAAGGGCACGGTCTTCACCGTCCAGAAGGCGCTGCCGCTGCTGACGGCCGGAGCCTCGGTGATCCTGCTTTCCTCCAGCTCGGCCCTGCGGGCCACCCCTGGCCTGGGCGTCTACGCCGCGACCAAGGCAGCGATCCGCAGCCTCGGCCGCACGTGGGCCGCGGAACTGGCCGACCGGGGGATCCGCGTCAACACCCTCACCCCAGGCCCCGTCGAGACCCCCGGGCGGGGACGAGCTCCGCGCTGTCATCCGGCATGGTGATCGGCCCGGCCCTCCGACCCCGCTCGGCCGCATGGGCCGTCCTGACGAGGTCGCCGCCGCCGCGCTCTACCTGGCAGGCGACCAAAGCGCCTTCACCACCGGCGCGGAACTGTTCGTCGACGGCGGCGTGACACAACTCTAGGCACCGAAACAGCGATGGCAGGGGAGGAGCACGAACCATTCCTCCGACCGCCGATCAGGCATGGGAGCAGGGGAGCGGTGCTGCCGACTCGAGTCGCTGCTCATCCACTCCTGTCGGACTCAGCAGCGGGTGGACGGCGCGTGCGGGTCGAGGTCGTGATTGCGGATCGCTGGCGTCCGGACGGCACACAAAGGTGAGAACCAGGTGGTGCGTGGTTCGACGCCTGCCTGATCACGGAGTTCGGCGGAGCTGACAGGCGAGGCTGGCGACGGCTGGAGCAGTGAGAGCTCGCGGGGTGGAGCCGTAGACGGTGCGAGTGCCGTTCTCGACTTCTCGCACTTCCGAGCCTTGCGAGCGGCCCGCCAGCCGGCAAGCCGTTCACCTCTGCTCGTCTGATGGCGCGGGAGGGGCGGCGCATGTCGAGCTATCGTGGCCGACGCAGTCGAGTGCCCTTGTGAGCCTTGGTCCGGTAGGGCGTCGAATCGCAAGTGGCGCGGTGTCGCAGTCCGCACGCGTTTCAATCGGTGAAGGGGCACGAAGGCGCAGTGGGCTGACGTGGTGGTTGGGGTCCGTCGATGAGAGGTGAGCAGTCCGACACGGACCGGGTCCGGCATCAGTACGCGCCTGGTGACAGTGATGTGCGGCTGGTGACGGCGTCGTTCCGGACCCACCATTTCGTGCCGCACGCGCACAGTGAATACGCCATCGCGGCCATCGGCCGCGGTGTGGAGGCGGTGCGCTACCGGGGCGCGGACGAGCGCACCGGCGTCGGAGACCTGCTGTTGCTGGATGCGGAGGTCGTCCATGCCGGGCGGCCTGCCGTGCCGCAGGGATGGGACTACCGGGTCTTTTACGTGCCTCCTGAGCTGCTGGCCGAGATCGCGGGCCGGAGGCCGGCCTTCCCGGCCGCGACCCCGCGGGATCCGGAGTTGGCCGCCCGTCTGATCCGGGTGCACCGGCTGCTGGGCGAGCCGAGCACCTCGCCGCTGCAGGCCTGCGAGGAGCTTCACCAGGTGCTCACACATGTGGTGGCCAGGCATGCGGAGCGCGAGCCGCCGCAACCGCCGAAGTCCACCTGGCCGACCGCGGTCCGCAGGATCCAGGACTATCTGGCGGCCGACATCAGGCGCACACCGAGCCTGGCGGAACTGGCCGAGGCGGCTGGGATGTCGCGCTTCAAGCTGCTTCGTGCGTTCCGTGCCGTGACCGGGGTGACGCCGCACGGCTACCTGCTGGCGCTGAGATTGCGGCATGCGCAGCAATTGCTGACCGCCGGTCACAGCGTCGCCCGCGCGGCCGCCGACAGCGGCTTCTACGACCAGGCTCACCTGCATCGCCACTTCCGGCGGACGTTCGGCGCACCACCCGGGCGGTTCGCCCGCGCCTGACGGGTGCGCAACCTGACGGGCGTGCAACAACGTACAAGAACGCCTCGCCGACGAGCCGTAACGTGCACAGAGTGATCAAGAAGCCTCGTGTCGACGAAGCGCTGCCCGGTGATGAACACACCCGGCCGAACTTCGCTCGCGCGGCCCTGCTGACGATCGACATGCAGGTCGACTGGGTGTCCGGCCCCCACGTGGTGCCCGGCACCGACCAGGTCGCGCCTGCGGTCGCCCGACTGGCGCGCGCGTTCCGAGACGCCGGCCGCCCCATCGTGCACCTCGTCCGGCTCTACCTGCCTGACGGCGGCAACGCCGACATCTGCCGCCGCTCGCTCATCGCGTCCGGCACCCGTCTGGTCGCCCCGCACTCGCCGGGCTCCCGCCTGGTCGACGGTCTGACCCCCTCGGACGCTTCGTCCCTGGACCCGGATCGGCTGCTTTCGGGGACGGTCCAACCGCTCGCCGACGGGGAGTACGCCGTCTACAAGCCGAGGTGGAGCGCCTTCTACCGCACGCCGCTGCAGCGGCATCTCGACGACCTGGGCGTGGACACGCTGGTCGTGGCGGGATGCAACTACCCCAACTGCCCGCGGGCGACGATCTACGACGCCAGCGCCCGCGACTACCGGCTGGTGATCGCCGAAGACGCGCTCTCGGGTTTCGGGGAGAACGCCCGGTCGGAGATGACCGGGATCGCCGCCTGGTGCCTGACCGTCGGCGCGATCGAAAAGCTGCTTCGAGCCGGCAGCGAGGCGGCCGCGTAAGAATCCGCACCGTGCTCGGCGCAGCCCGGCGGCTTCATCAAGCAGATCACCACTGCGGAAGCGGTGCAGCAGGAACCGCGGTGATTGCGCTTATCGGGCGGTTCGACGAGGGATTTCGACGAGGATCCGTGCAGGTCAGGAAGAGACAGCAGCCCGTCCGGACAGGCGATGGACACCGGGTTCGGGCAGCACGGACGCCACTGGCCGAAGTCACACCTCCTGGGCAGGTAGAGCCAGGCCCGCTGACTTTTCGCGGCCGCGGCCTTAGGTTGAGGGCAACCTGGCTAAGGAGCATTGATGGCCGGACGAGCCGGAAAATTCCAGCACACCAGAAGGAGCGTCCTGCGCGGCGGCCTGGCCGCGACGGCGGCGGGCATCGCCGTCCCGGCCGTGGGAGCCGTCCCCGCCGGAGCGGACCCAGGCGAGGCGGGCTGCCCGCACCCGCCCGGCCCCGCCAAGGTCGGCCGCGACGACCCGCGCTACCGGTCCCTGGCATCCCGTGGCTACAACCGGCGGTTCGTGGGCCGGCCCGAGCACGTGTGGGTGGTCGGCACGACCGAGCACGTCGTCCGGGCCGTGCAGGAGGCGGTCGACCGCGGAAAGAGGGTGACGGTCCGCAGCGGCGGCCACTGCTTCGAGGACTTCGCCGCCGACCCCGCCGTGCAGGTCGTCATCGACACCTCCGCCATGACCGCCGTCTACTACGACCCGGGCCGCCGCGCGTTCGCCGTGGAGGCGGGCGCCCCGCTGGGGGAGGTGTACCGCAGGCTCTACCTGGGCTGGGGCGTGACGATCCCCGCCGGGTGGTGCCCCGACGTGGGCGCCGGCGGGCACGTCCTGGGCGGCGGCTACGGCCCGCTGTCGCGGTCGATGGGGCTGGTCGTCGATCACCTTCACGCGGTCGAGGTCGTCGTGGTGGATCGGGCGGGCCGGGCCCGCAGCGTCGTCGCCACCCGCGAGGCCGCGGACCCGAACCGGGACCTGTGGTGGGCGCACACCGGCGGCGGGGGCGGCAACTTCGGCATCGTCACCCGCTACTGGTTCCGTACGCCCGGCGCGCGTGGCGACGACCCCGCCCGGCTGCTGCCTGCGCCGCCGCCGACCGTGCTGAGCTTCACCATCACCTGGGACTGGAACAAGTTCGACAAGGCCTCCTTCGCCCGCCTGGTGCGCAATTACGGCGAATGGGCCGAGCGCAACAGCGCGCCGGACTCCCCGTCCACCCGGCTCTACAGCGAGTTCCAGCTCAACCGCCGGGCGTCCGGGACGATCGGCATGATCGGCCAGGTGGCCGCCGCGTCCGGCGCCGAACGGATGCTGGACGGCTATCTGGCCGCCATCAACCACGGCGTTGCGGTCACCCCGGTCCGCCAGGTGAGGAACGAGCCCTGGCTGGCCGCCGCCCTGGCCGGACCGCCGGGCGAACCCGGCCCCTACTGGCGGCTGAAGGCCAAGTCGGCCTACCTGCGCCGCCGCCTGAGCGACCGGCAGACCGACGTCCTGTACCACCACCTCACCCGGACCGACTACGACTACCCGGGCGGCCTGGTCAACCTCTGCACCTTCGGCGGCAAGGTCAACACCGTCGCCCCGGACGCGACGGCGACGCCGCACCGCGACACCGTCATGAAGATGCTCCTGATCAACGGGTGGGAGGCCTCCGCCGACGACCACCGGCACAGCGCCTGGCTGCGGGAGCTGTACCGCGACCTGTACGCCGACACCGGCGGCGTCCCGGCGTCCGGCGACGGCGCGTTCATCAACTATCCCGACGCCGACCTGGCCGACCCCGCTTGGAACAGGGGAGCGCCCTGGCACACCCTCTACTACGGGAACAACTACGCCCGGCTCCAGCAGGTCAAGGCCAAGTGGGACCCGCGCAACGTCTTCCGCCACACCCTCTCGGTGCGGCCCGCCTAACTGCGGACGCGCGGCAGGCGAGTGGTTCAGCGCCACTACGCGCCCGATCCGCCGGCTTCGTTGAGCCCGCAGTTCGGCCGCGGCCACTCGCCCGTCGCGTCTTCGTCTTCGCGCCCGCGACGGCTCCCGGAGCGGACGTGCGGTTCAGGGGGCGTCGTTCGGCCACCCGATGTCGTGAAGTATCTGACGCAAGCCCTTGATGTCGCCGCTGTACCGCTTTCCGTCGTGAAACAGGGCCGGGACGCCGTCATCCACCACCAGCAAGCGGACCAACGTGCTCTCATGCTTTTTGGTGCGACGCCATGCCCCGAACAACCGCTTCGCCATGCCTTTGCGCATGCTGTAACAGCGCATCACTTGGATGACGTATCCGAGGGTGGCCTCGCCGGAGTTGACGTCCCAGCCCTCGGAGAGGAACTGCGTCTTGAACCGGTAGAGGATGCCGTTCTCGCCTGGCCAGGGCCGCAGCTCTTCTGGAGGCGCATACAGATCGTGGTCGATGACCACGAAATACTTTTCGACGCGCGCCAGGCGGCGCTGCTGCCTGTTCAGTTCCGCGATGGCGGGAGCCAGGTTTCGGGCGACCGTTGTCAGGACCTTCACTGTCAGGCTCCGGTCGCGCGCCATGCTTTTCCTCTGTGGGGCCGGCCGCCAACGTCAACGCGACTGTAAAACGAGCCCGCCGACGTCGTCGACGCGGTCCTGGGGGCTCCCAACAGCCGATTGCCCCAGCCGCGACCGTACACGCACGTGCCGAGCCGGTGTCCGCGGCTGCTTCCGGGCCCGCAACCAGGTTGAGGCGCGAAGCGCGTGCCATGCGTCTCGCCGCGCGGACGGGAAACCTGCGGCAGCTGAGTCATTGGTGGGAGACGGACGGCTCCCTCGCCGCCCTTCGGCTCATGTGTCACGCGGGCGTTCCTCGCGTCGCAGCTCGGCGGCGACCGCACGTTCGCGCTGGGCGGCGGCCTCCGCTCGCGCGAGATCGCGCTCCCGGGCCAGTTCCTCGTTGCGCACCTGCTCGGCGCGCAGGTCCGCCCGTGCGGTGGCGAGCTCGTCGCGCGCCCGATCGAGAGCGGCGCGCAGTTCGGCGGCCTCGGCGCGCGCTTCGCTGACCTCGGCGCGCAGAGCTTCGGCCTGTTCGCGCGCGTGCTGGGCGGCGACGCGGGACTGCTCGGCCTCCGCGCGGGCGGCGTCGCGTGCGGAGACGGCCTCCGCCTGCTGGGCCTCCGCCTTTCGTGCGCGCTGCTCGGCGCGGTCGCGGGCCTGGTCGGCCGCGTCGGCCCGCGCGACGGCGGCGGCCCGTTCCCGTTCCGCGCGGGCCTCCGCGTCGCGGGCCTGCTGTGCGGCGTTCCGTGCCTCCGCGGCCTCGTTGCTCGCGGCTTCGGCCGCCCGGCGCGCCTGCTCGGCTTCCCGCAGCGCCTCCCGCTTTCCGGTCTGGGCGCGCTCCAGCTCGGCACGTGCCTGCGCCACCTCGGCTTTGGCCTGGTCGACCTCGGCCCGTGCGGCTTCGACGACGCGCTGCGCCTCTTCCTGCGCCGCCCGGATCGCCGCCTCGGCCTCCGCGCGCGTCTGCGCGACCGCCTCCAGCGCCTCGTCCCGCTGCTTTTCGGCCTGCTGCGCCCGCTCGCGGGCGTCCCGAGCGCGCTCCTGGGCCTTCTCGGCGAGCTTCTCCGCCCGTACGGCCCGGTCCTCGGCGTCCTCGCGCTCGGCCAACGCCTTCGCCACCGCGGCCTGCGCCTCGGCTCGGACAGCGCTGATCCGCGCCTCGACGCCCCGGGGCGACAGCTCCGCCTCGAGGGCCTGCGCCAGGGGTGTCAGCACCGCGGCCAACCCCTGCTCCATCCGCTCGTAGAGGTCCTCCGCCCGCGCGAGCGCCCCCTCCAGCCCCGGCGTCGCGCGCCTGAGCTCTCGTTCGCGCTTGGCCCGAGCCTGGCAGTCGCTGTCCGGGCAGTACTCCCGCGGTCGGCCGCGCCCCGCCTTCTGCGGCACCGGCCGCCCGCAGTACCGACACGCCCGCTCCGTCGCCGTCATCTCGCTCACGGCCCGCATCCTACATTTTCTGATTTTCTATTTCCAGAAAACAAGAAGCCTCAGAAAGTCCAGAGCCCTAACTGACGACAATGTCCGTTGACGGAAGTTGGGATCCGGGCGGCCTGGCGTCCCGCTGCGTCATCCCGATCGCCGGCGGAGCCCGTCGGCTTGCGAAAGGTCATTCTGGACAACTAACATCCAGGATCATGCGGATGAGCGAGGGCGTCGAGTGGGCGCTGCACACGTGCCTGAACCTGACGTGGGTCGAGGACGACCGCGCGGTGCCCACCGCGACGCTGGCCGCCTTCTACGGACTGCCGTCCGCCTACCTCAACAAGCAGTTGCAGGCGCTGGTGCGCGCGGGGATCCTGACGTCCACGTCCGGCCCCCGCGGCGGCTTCCGACTGGCGCGGCGGCCGGAGGACATCACCGTGCTGGACGTCGTGGCGGCGATCGAAGGGCCGCAGGAGGCCTTCGAGTGCACCGAGATCCTCCGGCACGGGCCGGGCGGCGAGCCCGGAGTGGACTACCGGAAGGTCTGTGTCATCGCGCAGACCATGCGCCAGGCGGAACTGAACTGGCGCCGGGAGCTGGCCGGGCGCACCCTCGCCGACCTCAAGGCGACCGTGGAGGAGCGCTTCCCCGCCGTGCCCGCACAGACCCGCAGCGGGCTCGCCGGCACTCGAGACTGAAGGTCGCCCTCTCCTGACGTGGGGGAGGGCTTTTCGCCGAGGTAATTCTGGATGTTTCATAGTCAGGTTAGGGAGAAGGTGGCGAGGAGCCGTGCGCGCTGGTCGGCGGTCATGGCGGTGGCGCTGAGCGTCTTCGCGCTGATGACCTCCGAGCTGCTGCCCGTCGGCCTGCTCACACCGATCGGCGCCGGCCTCGGCGTCTCGAACGGCGCGGCGGGGCAGATGCTCACCGTCCCAGGTCTCGTCGCGGCGGTCGCGGCGCCCGTGCTCACCGTCACCGCCGCCCGGGTGGACCGGCGGGTCCTGCTGGCGGCGCTGGCCGCTCTCTTGGCGGTCGCCAACCTGGTCTGCGCCGCCGCCCCGCACTTCGCCGTCCTGCTGGCGGCGCGGTTGGCGATCGGGGTGTGCGTCGGCGGGTTCTGGGCCGTCGCCGGCGGCCTGGCCGTACGGCTGGTCCCCGCCGAGCACGTCCCGCGGGCCACGGCGATCGTGTTCGGCGGCGTCTCCGCCGCCTCCGTCGCGGGCGTGCCGGCGGGAACATTGATCGGCGACCTCGGCGGCTGGCGCGCCGCCTTCGCCGCCGTCGGGCTCCTCGGGCTCGCCGCGTTCGCGGGCCTGCTGCTCCTCGTGCCGCCGTTGCCGTCCCAAGGCGGGCTGTCCTTCCGGGAACTGCCGCTGCTGCTGCGCCGCAACCCGGGTGTCCGGACCGGCGTACTCGTCACCTTCCTGCTGATCAACGGGCAGTTCGCGGCGTACACGTTCGTCCGCCCGGTGCTGAGCGAGAGGGCCGGGGTGGACGACGCGCTCATCGGCGCCCTGCTCATGGCCTACGGTGTCGCCGGCATCGTCGGCAACTTCGTGGCCGGCTCCCGAGCGGCGTCTCATCCGCGGGGCACGCTCCTGTCGCTGTCTACCGGCATCGCCGCCGTGACGGCACTCCTCGCGCTGCACGGCACCGGGCCTGTGACCGCGTCCGTTCTGCTGGTGGTCTGGGGCCTGGCCTACGGCGGGGTCTCCGTGACTTTGCAGACCTGGATGCTGAAGTCCGCGCCGGACGCGAGCGAAGCCGCCACCTCGCTGTTCGTCGCCGCGTTCAACGTGTCCATCGCCCTCGGCGCCCTCATCGGCGGCGTCACCGCGGACGGCATCGCGATCACCGGTGTCCTGTGGGTCGCCGTGGCCCTCACGCTGCTCGCCGCCGCGACCGTCGGCGGCCATCGCAGACCCCTGTGAACCCAACGAGAAGGGAGTCACCATGTCGCACGACATCATCAACCCCGCCGGCCTGCACGACCCTGTCGGCTTCGGCTACAGCCACATCGCCCGGACGGCCGGTGGAATGGTGTTCATCGCTGGTCAGTACGCGTCCGACGAGCACGGCCAGGTCACCACGACCGATTTCGGGGAGCAGGTGGCCCGGTCGCTCGCCAACCTGGGCACCGCCCTGGCCTCCGTGGGCCTCGGGTTCCGAGACGTCGTCCAGATCCGCACCCACATCGTGGACCACGACGCCGAGAAGCTGACCGTCCTCGCAAGGCATATCCGCGACATCTGGGGCACCCGGCCGCCCACGCAGACGCTCACCGGGGTGGCCGCGCTCGCCCTCCCGGACATGCTCTTCGAGATCGACGCCATCGCGGTCGCCCCGGCGACCATGCCATGACGTGCGGCTGAGCAGGCGGCTGCCCTGCTGAGCGTCGAGCTGACCGCGTCCGTCCCGGCGACGTGCCGGGACGGACGCCGCTTCTCCCGTTGTGCAGCCCTCGCTCAGTGGCGGCGTGACGGGTCGCCAGCAGGTGCGACCAGCGGAGCGGCGCCTGCCGCAGCAAACCCGTTCGTCGCCGACCGCGCCGGTGCCGAGCACGATCGCCGTGAAACAGATCGTCGGATCGACTGTGCGGGTGGACCGCTTGAACGTCGTGCTGTCGGCCTCGTCGGCCTTGAAAGGTCTGCGCGGCGGACCGCAAGGGGCGGGGCTCAGTGGCGTTTGCCGATGTGGACCCCGGCTCGAGGACGTCTGGTCGCTATCGGCGGTGCCGCGTGGTCGGGCGCCGTCGCGGTGCGGGCTGCGCTCATGTGTTGCATCGCCTTGCAACTACTGCGCAGGCACGAGCGGCGGATGTCGATCTTCCTAGGAAGCGGGAGTGCTGCCCTCATCCGCGGTCGCGCAGGTAGGCCTCGAGTTCGGCGGCTCCGGCCAGAAGGGCGCGTCCCCGGGCGGACAGGCGGTCCTGCCAGTCGCGCAGGGCGGCTTCCAGGGGCTGCAGCCCGCCGGCCGCCCGCACCTGGTCGATCAGCGGGGCGATCTGCTCCAGCAGGTAGCCGCCTCGCCTGAGCTGGTGGACCAGCCGGGCGTCCCGCACGGCGGCCTCGTCGTACACGCGGTACCCGGTCCGCTGGTCGCGGCGCGGGCGCACGAGCCCAGCGCGCTCCCATTTGCGCAGCGTCGCCGGTCGAATGCCGAGCTGTCGCGCCAGCGGCCCGATGAACATCGCACCGCTTCCGGACATCCCGCCCTGCTCGCCCCGCGCCCCGCGATCGGACTGCGCGGACGACTCCAGGTCACGGAGCGCGCTCTCCACGGCCCGCAGGGTCCGTCGATCCTCCAAGAGCTGGGCGTGGCTCTCGTCGATGAGGCGGAACGCCTCATCGACCGCGCCCCGGTTCACCGCCCGCATGATCGACGCAGCCGTCCGGTGCCCGTGACCGGGCACCAACGCCAGAAACGCGCGCAGAGCTGACGCGTGCAGCGGCGTGTAGGTGCGGTAGCCGTGGGCGGTGCGACCGGCGGCTGGAAGGATCCCGGCCTCTTCGTAGTTCCTGACCGCCTGCGTCGACAGCCCGTGCTCCCGCGCCAGATCCACCGGCCTGAGCCGGGCCCGTCCTCCGCTTTGAGGGTTCTGCTCCATAGTCCAGGGACGACGACGACAAAGTTTCAACAGAAAGTTCAACGATACCGTAGAAGGCATGGCGACTACTGACTTCAAGGAGACCGCCCATGCCGTCACGGCCGAGACGGTCATGGGTCTGCTCGGGACCCGGCCGCGACTGCTGGCTCTGGGAGAGCCCACCCACGGTGAGGACGCCCTGCTCGAGGTGCGCAATGAGCTCTTCCGGCGGCTCGTCGAGCAGGAGGGCTACCGCTGGATCGCGATCGAAAGCGACTGCATGATGGGCCTGGTCGTGGACGACTACGTCACCTCGGGCGTCGGGAGCCTCGACCAGGTCGTGGAGCGCGGTATCAGCCACGGGTGGGGAACGTCCGCGGCCAACCGTGAGCTCGTGCGCTGGATGCGCGCTCACAACGAGGGCAGGCCCGCATCCGAACGGGTCCGCTTCGCCGGTTTCGACGGGCCGCTGGAGATCACTCACGCCGAGAGTCCCCGGCAGGCGCTCACCGCACTCCACGGCTATCTCGCGGCCTGGGTGGACGCCGACCTGCTCCCGTGCGACGCGGAGACACTGGACCGACTGCTCGGTGCCGACGACCGGTGGACCGACCCCGCAGCGATGCTGGACCCGTCCCGGTCCGTGGGGCGGTCGCCCGAGGCCGAGCAGCTGCGGCTGCTCGCCGACGACCTGGTGGCGCTGCTCGACGCGCACACGCCGCATCTGATCGCGCAGACCTCGCGGGAGGAGTGGGACCGGGCGCGTCTGTACGGGCGCACCGCGGTCGGCCTGCTGCGCTACCACTACTGGATGGCCGACCCGTCGCCGAGCCGCATGACGCGGCTGGTGGGCCTGCGGGATCGGATGATGGCCGAGAACCTCCTGGCCATCGCCGACCGAGGTCCGGTCCTGGTGTACGCGCACAACGCGCATCTGCAGCGGGCCAAGAGCAGCATGCGGATGGGCGGTCTGCTGCTGAAATGGTGGGGCGCCGGCGCGATCGTCAACGCCCACCTGGGCGAGGAGGGGTACGCCTTCCTGGCCACGGCCCTCGGCACGATCCGCCACCAAGGGGTGGACGCCCCGTCCCCGGACACCCTCGAAGGGCTTCTGTACGCCCTTCCCGAGGACCGCTACATCGTCGACGCGCCACGACTGGCGATCGCCCTCGGTGACAGGCGACTCGCTCCCCGAGTGTCTCCCTACTTTGGCTACGCCCCGCTGGACCCGACCCACCTGGGCGGTATCGACGGCATCGTCTTCTTCAAGGACGTCCCGCAGAGCTAGGCCCCTCTCCAGCGGACAGCCGGTCCGGTCCCCGCGGGCGGGACGGTCGGCTTCTGGAGCAGACCGCCCAGCTGGTGTTTCACTGCGCCGGGCTGGGAGCTGATGCCGTCGCGGCCCCCGGCTGTAGGTCGCGGAGGGCGCGGACGGCGGCGCGGACTGCCGGGATCTGGTCGGCCTCTCGGTAATGGAACAGGTGCAGTGTGCGCGGGCGCAGCGTCGGCACGTCCTGGACCACCACGTCGGGATGGTGGAAGGCGGCTAGGGCGAGCTGCGGCAGAAGTGCGACCCCGAGCCCCCTGGCCACCAGCGCCTGAGCCACCACGTAGTCGTCCGTTCCGTGCCGGACGTCCGGCACGAACCCGGCGTCCGCGCACGCCTGGACGAGGTAGGCGGTGCACCGCTCGCAGCCCGCGATCCACCGCTCCGTGGCGAGCTCCGCCAGGTCGGCCACCGGTCCCGGGCGCGTGCGCGGCAGGACGAGCCGGACCGGATCCGTGCCGAGCGGCAGACGGGTCAGGCCCGGCTCGTCCGGCGGCGGCGCCCCGGCGTGCGCGAAGGCGAGCACGACGTCCACCGCACCCGACCGGAGCAGGTCGAACGCCTCGGGCGGCTCCGCCTCGCGCAGCCGGACGTCCAGGTCCGGGTGGCGCGCGGCGAGCAGTTCGATCGCGGCGGGCACGAGCGTGGCGCTGGCCGAGGGGAACGCCGCCAGCCGCACGGTGCCCGACCGCAGCTCCGCCAACGCGGCCAGGTCGTCGGACGCCGCGTGCAGTCGGGTCGCGATGGCGTCGGCGTGCCGGAGCAGCACCTCCCCGGCCTCGGTGAGCCGGACGCCGCGCGGCCGCCGGACCACCAGCGGCAGGCCCGCCTGGCGTTCGAGGGCGCGCAGGTGCTGGCTGACGGCGGGCTGCGTCCAGCCGAGCGCGCGGGCCGCGCCGCCGATCGAGCCCGCGCGGGCGATCTCGCGGAAGACGAGCAGGCGGTGAGGGTCCATGCCATAAGTGTGTCTTGGGTGTCAGCCAAGAAGGTCAGGTCTACCTAGGGTGTCCGGGCTCGGTCCACGATGGCGGCATGACACGGACGATCGGTCTCATCGGAGGCATGAGCTGGGAATCCTCGGCCGAGTACTACCGGCTGCTCAACGAGGGCGTGCGGCGGCGGCTCGGCGGCCACCACTGCGCCCGCGTGATCCTGCACAGTCTGGACTTCGCCGAGATCGAGGCGATGCAGCGGGCGGGGGACTGGGCCGCCGCCGGCGCGGCGCTGGCCGAAGCGGCGCGGACGCTGGAACGAGCGGGCGCCGACCTGGTGCTGCTGTGCACCAACACCATGCACCTGGTGGCGGACGCCATCGAGGCCGCGATCAACGTCCCGTTCCCGCACCTGGTGGACTGCACGGCCGATCGGGTCACCGCCGCCGGCGTCGGCACCGTCGGACTGCTGGGCACCCGGTTCACGATGGAGCTGCCGTTCTACCGGGACCGGATGCGGCGTCACGGTGTCGAGGTGATCGTCCCTGTTGAGCCGGACCGCGCCCTGGTGGACGCCGTCATCTACGACGAGCTCACCGTGGGCCGGATCGAGGAGTCGTCGCGTGCCGCCTACCGGCGGATCATCGCCGGGCTGGCCGAGCGCGGGGCGCAGGGCGTGATCCTCGGCTGCACGGAGATCTCGCTGCTGGTCGGCGCGGAGGACAGCCCGGTGCCGGTCTTCGACTCGACACGCATCCACGTCGAGGCCGCGCTCGATCTGGCGTTGGAGGACAGTGCCGCCGCGGGGTCTGTTGAGCGCGCCGCCCCGGCCGGGTGACGTCTCTCTAAGCCGCTGTCCCAACGGTTCACCGAGCACCACCGGCCTGGCCCTGCCTTTGACGGTCACAGGAGGGCTATCGACATTGGCCTCAGCCCTGCACGCACTCGCGTCCGACACTGAGCGCGGCCTGGCAACCGTCTCTGCCTCGTCCCCTCAGAGCGGGTCGCACCGGGCGTCGGCGGGTCGATACCAAGCCAGGCCGGGTGGCACGGTGGACGAGTGGAAAGAAGGACGAGCTTTGTCTTCCAGGCTCGCGGGCTTGGGAGGGCGCAAGGTTGTCGGTGAGCCGTCGCGGGTGCCGGCATCCAGGTGACGCTCTCTGCGTGGAGCCGCACGCCGCTTCAGCCGCCTGCTCCGCCAGCCGGACAGAGATCGCGTGTCGGCTGGTGGAGCAGGCGGCCGCCGAGCGGATGACGTCGCGGCCGGCGCGGTGCCGATGACTTTCCGCGCCCTTCCATGCGGCCGCGACCGCGTGCTCAGTCGACGGGGGCGCCGAACCAGGTCGGCAGATGGCCGAGCAGGTCCTGCTGGTCGTCACCGACCCACGCCACGTGGCCGTCCGGCCGGAGCAGCACCGCGGGCGCGTCCAGTTCCTCGCTGACATCGACGACGTGGTCGACCCGGTCCGCCCAGCCCGCCACCGAGAGCCTGCCGGTCTGGTCTAGCAGCAGCCCGCGGCCGCCGTGCATCCGGTCATAGAGGCGCCCCTGCTTGAGCGTCACGTCCCGCAGCCGCCGACCGAGCAGGTCATGGCCCTCGCCGAAGTCGTAGCGGATCCCGATCGCAGTGATCTTTTCGGTCAGGTACCGGTTCACGTCCTCGAAGGCCATCAGTTCCGACAGGAGGCGGCGCACTGACCGAGGCCCAGGCTCGGTGGATATCAGCTCCATCTGCGCGCGGGTGTTGTCCAGGACATCGGCGGCCACCGGGCGGCGTTCGGTCTCATAGGTGTCCAGCAGTCCCTCCGGCGCCCAGCCGTTGATTTCGGCGGCCAGTTTCCAGCCGAGGTTGAACGCGTCCTGGATGCCGAGGTTGAGCCCCTGCCCGCCGACCGGCGGGTGGATGTGCGCCGCGTCGCCCGCCAGCAGCACCCGGCCGACCCGGTAGCGGTCGGCCAGCCGGGTGGCGTCGCCGAACCGCGAGAGCCAGCGAGGCGAGTGGACGCCGAAGTCGGTGCCGGCGACCACCTGCAGCTGCCGCTTGAACTCCTCGAGGGTCGGCGGGACCGCGCGGTCCTCGGCCACCCCCTCGGCGGGCACGCCGATGCGGTAGATCCCGTCCGCCAACGGCATGGCTCCGAACCGCAGCTGCGTCTTGCGGACTTCCTCCACGACGGAGGCGATCGTCGCCGGATCCGCCGTCACTTCGACCTCGCCCAGCAGCGTGTCGACCCTGCTGGGTTCGCCGGGGAAGCCGACGCCGAGCAGTTTGCGCACCGTGCTGCGGCCGCCGTCGCAGCCGACGAGGTAGCGCGAGCGCAGCCGCGTGCCGTCGGCGACTTCCGCGGTGACTCCGTGCTCGTCCTGGGTCAGTCCGACGAGCTCGCAGCCGCGTCGGATCTCGGCGCCGAGCTCGGCGGCGCGCTCGGCCAGCAGGCGATCGGTGACGGGCTGCAGGATGCCGAGGGTGTAGGGGTGCGCGGTGTCCAGCCGTTCGGGCGGGGTCTTCTTGATACCGGCGAAGTATGCGCCGACCGGGTACCGCCGCCCGTGCGCCAGGAACCGGTCCAGCAGACCGCGCTGGTCCATTACTTCGATGCTGCGCACGTGCAGGCCGAGCGAGCGGACGAATGTGGTCGGCTCCACCTCCTTCTCGAGCACGAGCACGCGAACACCGTGCAGCCGCAGCTCGCCGGCCAGCATCGAGCCGGTCGGTCCGCCCCCGGCGATGATTACGTCGAACATGAACCGCCTATTCGTTGAGGTCGCATTTCGGTGGGTTGCGCCGCGCTGTTCGGCGACGTGCACCCGCGGGCGCGCATACTTCGCGAATCCCTGAATTGCGCGGGTTGATGCTCCGGCCAGAGATTGTGCGGCATGACCGGGGTCTTGCCGCAAGCCCCCCGGTGTGCTATACAGTGAAACTGGCAGGGAGTATGCACTCCTTGCCGTTTTGTTTGTGGTGGGCGCGGCAGGGACCGCTTCGGTGCTCGCGCGCCGACCAGGGCACCGGGCACGTCGGCGGACACCGTAACCCGTGGTCGCCACCGGGGCGACGACTCGTTCACGCCTTGCCGATCGAGCGTACGAGAGCAGTGCGGCCGCGAGCGCGAAACACCGAACGAGCCGTCCGCAACCGGAATCGCCGCCTCCCATACGTTGATTGCAGGGCCGAAGGCCCGGCCTCGGAGCGGCCGACGCCGACCTGAGTCGCATCGCGCAACGTGGCTGCGCCTTATTCGATCTACGTTGGGTTGTCCCGTCTTCCGTGCTTTCCTGCATGCGCGAGAGCGTTGAACCTGAACGGCCGGCAACGTCGACATGAACGCAGGGGATGCCGAGGCGGGTGCGTCACCGCGTCCGGATATCGTGAAGCGACATGGCTTTCGTGGCCGCGTGGCCGTGTCGCTGAGGAGCGTGCCATGGGTGGTCCGTCGGCCGCCCCGACTGGCGGGAGCGAGGCATCCCAAGGGCTGCGACGCCGACTGGGGGTGTTCGACGCCGTCGTGATCGGCCTGGGGGCGATGGTCGGCGCGGGCATCTTCGCGGCACCGGCCCCGGCGGCGCGCGCGGCGGGGTCCGGTCTGCTGCTCGCACTGTGCGTTGCGGCGGTGGTCGCGTACTGCAACGCGGCATCCTCGGCACGGCTGGCCGCGCTTTATCCGGCCTCGGGCGGAACGTACGTCTACGGCCGCCGGCGGCTGGGCGACTTCTGGGGATACCTGGCCGGCTGGGGATTCGTCGTCGGCAAGACCGCCTCCTGTGCGGCGATGGCGCTCACCGTCGGGGCGTACGTGTGGCCGGCATACGCGCAGGCGGTCGCGGTCGCCGCGGTGGTGGGGGTGACGGCGGTCAACTACGCCGGCATCCAGAAGACCGCCCGGCTCACGCGCGTGATCGTCGCGGGGGTTCTGGCGGTCCTGGCCGCCGTGGTGATCGCCACGCTGGTGTCGGGTGAAGCCGACGCCGCGCGGCTCGACATCGGCGCCGACGCGACGTTCGGCGGCGTCCTGCAGGCGGCGGGCCTGCTGTTCTTCGCCTTCGCCGGGTACGCGCGCATCGCGACGCTGGGCGAGGAGGTACGCGACCCGGCCCGGACCATCCCCCGCGCCATACCGATCGCGCTGGGCATCGCGCTCGCCGCCTACGCGGCGGTCGCGGTGGCCGCGCTCAGCGTGCTGGGCAGCGGCGGTCTGGCGGACGCGACCGCTCCGCTGGCCGACGCGGTGCAGGCGGCCGGGGCGGGCGGCCTGGCTCCGGTGGTGCGCGCCGGTGCGGCGGTCGCGGCACTGGGCTCGCTGGTGGCGTTGCTCCTCGGTGTTTCGCGGACCGTGTTGGCGATGGCCCGCGACCGTCACCTGCCCGGCGTGCTCGCCGCCGTCCACCCGCGAACCGGTGTGCCCCATCGGGCGGAGCTGGCCGTCGGCGTGGCCGTCGCGGTGCTGGCGGCGACCGCCGACCTGCGCGGCGCCATCGGGTTCTCCTCGTTCGGGGTGCTGGTGTACTACGCCATCGCCAACGCCTCGGCCTGGACGCTGCGGCCGGACGAGGGGCGACCGGCGCGGGCGATACCCATGGCGGGAGTCGCCGGATGTCTGCTGATGGCGTTCACCCTTCCGGCGTCATCCGTGCTGGCCGGGGCCGCGGTACTCGCCGTCGGCGCCGCGGCCTACGCGGTCCGGTATGGGATCGGGCCGCGCCGAGGGTGATCCAGGACGGCTTGATCCTCCTGAGGCTGTACCGACCGTCGGCGCTGCGACCCCGCGTACACGCGGCCGGCCGGCGAGCACCTGCCGGTCTGGCGGAAGCCCAGGGCGCCCCGGACAGACGAGATCAAGCCTCCTCCTGGCGGACATGCCGATCCAGAAACCGGCGGCGACGCCGGGCGCCGTGGCGGTCTCGGTCTTGCTCCGAGCCGGGACGATCAGGTGGAGATGTTGCGCTCACGGCCGATGCGGCAGCGCGTGCCGCAGGTGGGGGAGTCGTTAAGGTGATCACCCGTGGAGGAGGGTGCGATCACCGTAGCGGTGCCCCGGCAGCCCGCCGTGGCGGACGCGGGGCGCAATCCGTTCCTGGTGTATGTGGCGTCCTTGGAGAGTCCGCGATCGCGCCGGGCCATGAGCGCATGCCTGCACCGGCTGGCGGCGCTGTTCCATACCGCTTCGGGCAGGGAGCCCGGGCCCGCGCCCGCGGAGACGTTTCCGTGGGCGATGCTGCGGGCCGAGCACACCGCGGCGCTGCGCTCGCTGATCGCCCAGCAGACGTCCCCCGGGCCGGACGGCGAGCAACGCCCCTGGTCACCCGCCTACCGGAATCAGCATCTGTCCGCGCTGCGCGGCGTCCTGCACACCGCGTGGCGGCTGGGGGAGATGTCGACCGAGGACTACCAGCGCGCCAAGGCCGTCAAGAACTTCAGGGGGACGCGGCTGCCCGCCGGGCGGAGCGTGCACGCCGCCGAGTTCGCCGCCCTGCTGAAGGTCTGCGCCGACGACCCCTCCCCGGCCGGACGGCGGGACGCGGCGCTGCTGGCCGTCCTCTACACCACCGGCGCGCGCCGTGCCGAGATCGCCGCGATGCGACGCGAGCACTACGACCCTGGGGAGCGTTCGCTCCGCATCATCGGCAAGGGCGACAAGGAGCGGATGGAGTACGTCCACGAGGGCGCGGCGGTGCTGCTCGGCGAGTGGCTGGCGCTCAGCGAACGGACGACGGGGCCGATGTTCACGCCCGTGCACAAGTCCGGGGCGATCCAGCATCGCCCCATGACGGACGCGGCCGTGCGCAACGCGGTCGTCAAGCGGCGGCGGGAGGCGAAACTGCCGCCGATGACCCCGCACGACTTCCGGCGCACGTTCATCGGCGACCTGCTGGACCAGGGAGTCGACCTGGCCACCGTCCAGCAGCTCGTCGGGCACGCCTCTCCGGCGACGACCGCACGCTATGACCGCCGTCCGGAGCGGCAGAGGCGCAGCGCCGTCGACAGGCTCAAGTTCCCCACCGACGTGTCGTAGCGGGCGGGCGAGGATCACGCGGCCACGCCGCGAACGATAGGTCTGGGCGCGTCCGGCGACCGGCGCGACACATCCGCAGGGGAGCGGCGACGGCCCCTGGTGTGCGGGGGCACCTACGTGCGTGTATGACAAGCCCGTCGTCCGTTACCAGGCCACGCTCCCCACATCGCAGTCATCAACGACTGGCCTTCCTGCCGTTGAAGCACGCCCCAGTCCACCCCGTGCAGCGACCCGTCGGATTCGACCCCCGGATTCGTCCGACGAGCGTCACCTGCTGCGTCGGCCGGTCGGCGAAGTGACACAGCACTGGAGCAGGCTTGATCTTCCACGACGTCACATGGCCGTACGTCGACGTGTCTGCCGCGTTACCTCAAGCCTGGTGACACCGCCCACTACACGGGCGCCACCCAGCCCTTGGCTCCCGCCGACGGCGGCGCCCCGCCCCGCACCGAACGCGTCGACTGCGTGCGAGGCGCCGACACCTGAGGAGGCCCGGGCTGCGCCCCCTGGTCGACGGGATCCCACCACAGCTCCGGCCCCACACCCATGCCGCCGATCGCTCTCCGAACTCGCCCAGCTCCTTCCAGCCGATACGTCCACCGTCGTGTGCGGCGGCAACGCGTCCGCGGTCGTGTCGGCCGACCGTAGGCGGCGTTCATCGCTGGGGTGGGACCGCCCGAACAGCGCAAACGCGTGGGGACGAGTTCGGGGAGCTCGGAGCCTTGCTTCACGTATGCATCCGCACAGTTGCGTACATCGTACCCAGTTGCTTAGTCTGATCGAGCTGCCGAGTACGGTGTACCCAATTGGAGTGGTGATGGACGAGCCGATCGTTGTGGCCGAAGGGCTGCGCAAACGCTTCGGCGCGACGGAGGCGCTGCGCGGACTGGACCTCGCCGTCCCGGCGGGCACGGTCTGCGGGGTGCTGGGCCCGAACGGAGCGGGCAAGACGACACTGATCAGGATCCTGGCGACGCTGGTGGACCCGGACGCGGGCCGGGCCCGCATCGCCGGGCACGACGTCGTGCGCGATGCCGACCGGGTGCGGGCGCGCATCGGGCTGGCCGGACAGTACGCCGCCGTGGACGAGAAGCTGACCGGCCGCGGCAACCTGCGCATGTTCGGCCGCCTGTACCACCTGCCGCGCCGCGAGGCGCACCGGCGGGCCGACGAGCTGCTGGAGCGGTATGGGCTGGCCGAGGCGGCCGACCGGCAGGTCAGCGGCTACTCCGGCGGCATGCGGCGCCGCCTGGACCTGATCACCTGCCTGCTCCTGCGGCCCGCCGTGCTGTTCCTGGACGAGCCGACCACCGGCCTGGACCCGCGCAGTCGCGGTGAGATCTGGGACAGCATCCGCGAGCTGGTCGCCGAAGGCACGACCGTTCTGCTGACCACGCAGTACCTCGACGAAGCCGACCAGCTGGCCGATGACATCGCCGTGGTGGACCACGGCCGTGTCATCGCCACCGGCACCCCCGACGCGCTCAAGGCCCGTCTCGGCGACCGCCTCGACGTCGTTCTGCAGGATCCTGCGCAGCTGGGACGCGCCGCATCCGTCCTCGCCGGTCTGACGGGCGGTGAACCCTCCGTGGGCTCCGAGGGCGCCCGCCTCGGCGTCAGCCTGGCGGGCGGCACGGTGCGCCTGGCCGACGTCGTGCGCGAGCTCGACCGGGCAGGGATCGCCGCCGCCGACGTCAGCCTGCGCCGCCCGACGCTGGACGAAGTGTTCCTCAGCCTGACCGGCCGCCCCACCGGCGCGGCGGCCGACGAGCCCGCGCCTGTGAAGGAGGCCGTGCGATGACCGCGCCGACGATCCCCGCTCCGCCCTCCTCGGCCCTCGGGCGGCTGCGCTGGGCCTTCGCCGACGGCATGGTGCTGGTCGGCCGGGAGTTGAGCAGGTTGCGTCAGGAACCCGGCCAGCTCATCGCCGCGCTGATCTTTCCCGGGATCCTGGTGGTGCTGTTCGGCTACGTGTTCGGCAGCGCCATCCAGGTGCCCGGCGGCGGCGACTACCGCGAGTACCTGATGCCCGGGCTGTTCGCCATGGTGACGTTCACCTCGGTGATGGCCGTGATGATGGCGACGGCCACGGACGCCTCGCGCGGCGTCATGGACAGGT
Source organism: Actinomadura rubrobrunea NBRC 15275 (assembly GCF_001552235.1). Classification (NCBI taxonomy): domain Bacteria; kingdom Bacillati; phylum Actinomycetota; class Actinomycetes; order Streptosporangiales; family Thermomonosporaceae; genus Actinomadura; species Actinomadura viridilutea. Next base: position 57,863 of record NZ_BCQU01000027.1, read on the forward strand.
TCCGCTCCATGCCGATGGCCCGCTCGGCGGTTCCGTTCGGGCAGGTCGGCGCGGACACGCTGGTGAGCGGGCCGCTCGCCCTGGCCATCATGGTCGGCGCCGGGCTGCTGGTGGGCTGGCGGCCGCACCACGGCGTGGCCGCGGCCGCCGAGGCGTTCGCCCTGCTGCTCCTGCTGAGGCACGCGGTCAGCTGGGTCGGCTGCTACCTGGGCCTGGTGGTGCGCGACGAGCGGACCGCCGACCAGTTCGTCCCCCTGGTGCTGCCGTTCTCGATGCTGTCGAACGCGTTCGTCCCGACCGGCGGAATGCCCGCCTGGCTGCGCGTGCTGGCCGAATGGAACCCCGTCAGCGCGATCACCGCGGCCTGCCGCGACCTGTTCGGCAACCCCGGCGCCCCCGCCGGAGACGACCTGGCATGGCCGCTGGCCCACCCGGTCACGGCGGTGCTGCTGTGGTCTGCCGTGCTGCTGGCGGTGTTCGTCCCGTTGTCCGTGCGCACCTACCGCCGCCGCGGCCGCTGACCGGCCGTGATCTGGCCGGATAGCCGGGGTCCGCTGCGCGGACGGTCGCCGTCCAGCTTGTGGCGGCCCACGTTGGCCGCCACAAGCTGTATGCGATGGATCGGGGCCTACGGCTACACGATGTCTGAGCTCCCCACAGGACAGCGCTCGTGCTTCTCTTCGTCTGGGCGGACCCAGCGTGGTCAACGGCCGCGTCGGCGGCAGTGAACGCGTCGATCGGGCGGTCCCGTCCACGCTCAATGATCACCAAGGGGTGACCGCAGCGCCGCGGCCATCGGCATGTCCCCCCCAGAACGCCCGTCAAAAGCCCCTATCGGCCGTCTTCTTCTCCCCGTCGCTCGCGTGCGGGCACTTCATCGCGGTCGGTTGCGGGGCGGCAGCCATGACCGTCCATCGTGCACTCGGTGGGCCGTGAGAGTCGATCCGGTGCGGCATCCATGGACCTGGCCGCCCTGCACCGACAGTGAAGTGGGACATAAGGGTCTTATCGCCGACAAATGGGTGTCGGCCCCGATGGTGGCGGCCGTGGCAAACGGCCATGGTGAAGAAGAACCCGAAAACAGCCCGTCTTACGCCCGACCGCGTCACCGGTGGTCGGGGCTGCGACCCGAAACCCCGCGCAAGCCGCTGGTGACGCCACGTGCCCGGGCCGAAGGGAGTCATGCGCGATGACGGTGAGCGGTGCCGCGCGCGGCGCGGCCAGCGGCTACGAGCCGGGCGGCGCGGCCGCCCGGATGGCCCGCGAGCGGCTGGAGCATGAGCGTCGCACCCGGACGGCGCAGCTGGTCATCGCCGAGTACGAGGCCGGCAATCGCGCTGACGAGGCCGCCGTGGCGCGGGGTGACAGGCTGCGTCGGTCTTTGGAGGACATCGAGGCGGCCCTGGCCCGGCTGGACGCGGGCACGTACGGGATCTGCCAGGACTGCGGCACGAAGATCCCCGCGGACCGCCTGGAGATCTTGCCTTTTGCCCGCTGCTGCGTGCCGTGCCAGGAACGCCACCAGCGAACCGAATGCTGACCCGTGTGCCGCTCAGCTGCTGACCAGTCCCAACGGCCCGCCGAGAGTCGGCGCCGACAGCGGGAGCGCGCCTCCCGCGGGCCGCCGGTTCCCCGTGGGCACCGATCGAGGTGATCTGCATGCCGTTCGTCCCGCCCCCGGCCACCGGTTCGCCGTCCGATGCGCGGCCGAGCCCGCGGGTCGGACCGCGCGCCGCCATCGACCTGGGCAGCAGCCGCGTCCGGGCCAGCGTGCCCGCCCATGAGGTGATGATCGACCGCCCCTCGGCGGTCCACGCCCTCCGTCCGCGCGCCGACGAATACGCCGACGAATACGCCGGCGCGGACGTGCCGCCCGAGAGGCATCCCATCAGGCACGGCATGGTGGTGGACCTTCCAGGCTGCGCCCGGCTGGCCCGCCTGACACTGGCCGACGTCTGCGCCCTGCCCGCACCGCGTGAAGTCCTGCTCGCGTCACCGGTCGGGGCCACCGACATGGACGTGCGGCGGGCGGTCGCCGCCGTGCGCGCCGCGGCCGCGTGCCCGGTGCGCGTCCTGGAGGCCCCGCTGGCCGCGGCGCTCGGCGCCGGATGGGCGGTCACCGATCCGCAGCCTCGGCTCGTGGCGGACATCGGCGCCGGCATCGTGGAAATGGCAGTGATCATCGAGGGGCGCCTCAGCCACGCGCGTTCCATTCAATACGTCGCCGAACGCCGTCCCGGCCCCTGCGAGGGCGGGCTGCCCGACCACGTACGCCTGCAGCTGGTCGGCGAACTGCACCAGATGGTCAAGGATCTGCCGCCTCGGCTGCGAGCGCAAGCCCGTCCCCGGGGCGTGCTGCTGACCGGCGGCGGAGCCTTGCCGCCTTCCTTGCCGGGCTGGCTCGCCGCCCGGGTCGGCCTCAGCGTCACCGTCGCCCCTGACCCGGCCCGCGCCACCATCCGCGGCCTGGCCCGGCTCTGCCTGGCCCCCGCCGCGTTGCGGGCGCTGGTCGCGCCCATCGTGTACGGATTATCGGATTCCATCGACGCAACGGAGGTCGCCGATGCCGCTTCAGGCACGTGACCGCCTGTCCAGCGTGGAGCTGCGGGCACTGCGCGACGCCCTGTCCGGGCGGCCGCGGTGGCCCGGCATCGAGAAGATCGCGCCGCGGCCCGGCCCGCACGGTCGCCCTGGACCCGCAGCACGACTCGACCCAGAACACCGCGACCAGCCGCACGCCCGGACCACCGCCGCAAAGGCGCAGGCCGACCGGCTGCCCCCAGCCGGCGGACGCCTGCGCATCAGTGATCAGTGGAACCGCCGAAGTTATGCTGGAGCCACTCCCTTTCCGGCTGAAGCGGCGGCGACAGGGCCGCGGCTGTGCGGATCGCCCGTGACAACCGTTGGTCGACTGACACGACCGCGGCGAACACCTGAGGGGATTAATGCCGGACACGCTCTCATGCGCGTCACCGATGCCCATGCACGTGATCGACCGGGCGGGGAGGAGGGAACATGACCGGGGCCCTTGCGGCGGGCGGTGCGGCCCTTGCCGGGTCGGCCGCGCGGTCGCCGGAGCCGTTCGGCGCGGAACCGCCGCCGGGCGTGGTCTTGATCGTGGCGGCCGTGGCCGCGGCCGTGATCGTGATGGCGGCGACGGTGCGGGTGGTCCCCGGGCATCAGCGCCTTGTGGTCTGGCGTCTGGGCGGTGCCCCGCAGGTGCGAGGTCCCGGCCTGGTGCGGGTGCTCCCGGGAATCGACCGATGGGAGCGCGTGGGGCTGCGGATGGCCCCGCTGGAGATGTGGACGCAGGCCCTCACCCGCGACGGGGTGATCCTGCGGTTGAAGATCATGGCTGTGGTGTCGGTCGTCGACCCGGACCGCTATGCGGCGCGGGCGGCGGAGGCGCCCGGGGCGGCCGGTGCCACGGCCGGTGTCATCGTGGAGAGCCAGGTGCGCCGTCACATCGCCCGGCGGGACCTGACGCAGCTGACCGGGGTGGTCGCCGCCGGCGGCGGTGCCCCGGTGCCCGGCGTCGAGGACGACGGGCACCGGCGGGAACTCGAGCAGTGGGGGCTGGCGGTGTCGCTGATCCAGATCGTCCAGGCCGACGTTCCACTGCACAGCCTGCACCACTGGGCCGTCCGGGCCGCCTCCGCGGTCGGCGGCACGGACGGCTCGTAGCGTCCGTCCGGGGGGTCGGCATGAGGCACCGTGGACGGACCGCCGCGCCGGACGCCCCCGTGATCGACTTCCCCCGCGTCCATCGCCGACGCCGCCCGTCCCGGGCCGCCGCGCCGGTCGGTCCGCGCGCCGCTCGTGCCCTGTGCCCGCCGCCGGGTCCGTGGGACGTCGCGGGCGCCGCTTCGCGGGTCACGGCACACCGCATCGGGACCGTCGAGGGCCGGGGAGCGGTGCGATGACCCTGTCGCAGCTGTACGTGGCGCTGCTGTTCGGCGGGGCGGTCCTGTTGGCCAGCATCGCCGCCGCCCGCCTGGCGCACCGGGTCGGGCTGCCCAGCCTGCTGCTGTTCCTCGCCGTCGGGGTCATCGTGGGCGAGGACGGGCTCGGTCTGGACTTCGACAACGCGCAGCTGGCCCAGGCGCTGGGGACGACCGCGCTGGCCTTCATCCTGATCGAGGGCGGACTGACCACGTCGTGGTCCGACGTGCGGCGCCTGCTGGCCCCGGCCGGGGTGCTGGCGACCGTGGGGGTGGGCGTCTCGGTCGTGGTCACCGGCGCCGGAGCGCATTTCCTGCTGGGCTTGGACTGGCAGCTGGCGCTGCTGCTGGGTGCGATCGTGTCGTCGACGGACGCCGCTGCGGTGTTCGCCGTGCTGCGCTCCGTGCCGCTTCCGTCCAAGGTCACCGGCCTGGTGGAGGCCGAGTCGGGCTTCAACGACGCGCCGACCATCATTTTGGTGCTGGTGTTCAGCAGCGCCGCCACCGAGACGTTCGACCCCGTCCATGTGGTGGGCAACCTGCTGTACCAGTTGGCCGTCGGCGCCGTGATCGGGCTGGTGGTCGCGCGCGTGGGGGTCAGCGCGCTGCGGCGGATCGCGCTGCCGGCGACCGGGCTGTATCCGCTGGCGATCGTCGGGTTCGGCATCATCGCGTTCGCCGCCGCCGGCGCCGCGGGGGCCAGCGGGATCATCGCCTCCTACCTGGCCGGCCTGGTAATGGGCAACTGCCGGCTGCCGCACCGCGCGGCCACCCGCTCGTTCGCCGAGGGCCTGGGCTGGCTCGCCCAGATCGCCCTGTTCGTGATGCTGGGCCTGCTGGTCACCCCGAGCGAGCTGCCGGCGGCGATCGGAGCGGCCCTCGTGGTGGGCCTGATCCTGCTGCTGGCCGCGCGGCCGATCTCGGTGCTGGTCTGCCTGGTGCCGTTCCGCGTGCCCTGGCGGGAGCAGGCGTTCATCTCCTGGGCGGGGCTGCGCGGCGCCGTGCCGATCGTGCTGACCACCTTCCCCGTCGTCGCCGGCGTCCCCGGCGCCCGGGACCTGCTGCACATCGTGTTCCTGCTGGTCGTGGTGTTCACCCTCATCCAGGGGCCCAGCCTGGCGCCGACGGCGCGGCTGCTGGGGCTGATCCGTCCCGACCAGGCCCGCGAACTGCAGGTCGAGGCCGCGCCTTTGGACGTGCTGGGCGCCGAACTGCTGACCCTGACCATCCCGCCCGGCTCCCGGTTGCACGGCGTGGAGATCTCCGAGCTGCGGCTGCCCCCGCCGGCCGTGATCAACCTGATCATCCGTGACGGCACCGCCCTGGTCCCCGGCCCGACCACCGTGCTGTTGGAGGGGGACGAACTGCTCATCGTGACCACGAGCGCAACCCGCCAGGCCACCGAGCGCCGCCTGCGCGCCGTCGGCCGCCGCGGCCGCCTGGCCTACTGGCACGGGGAATACGGCGATCCCGAACCCGGCGCCGATGCCGAGAACGAATCCGGGCATGTCTCCGACACCCGCACACGCCAGCGGAGGTGACCACGATGCACGTCACTCCCACCACCGTGCCGGGCAGCGGCACTCTGTACCACATACTGACCCGCCGCGGGAAGCGGCTCGCCCTGTTCATCGACACCCGCGGGGAGCGGACCCTGTACGTCTACGGTCCCGCGTCGCCCGTCGATCCCGACCAGGGAGCGGATCCCGACAGGCCCGCGCACAGCATCGTCCTGGACCGCGATGAGGCCGACCAGCTCGCCCAGCTCCTGCACGAGCGGTCGGTCGACGACCGGATCGCCGCGCTGGAGCGGCGCCTGGACGAGCTCACCGCGTCCGGCGGCACCGGCCGTCCGCCTCCGTGACCTGTCGGCGCACCGTCCCCTTCCTCCGAACGACCTGCCTGCCGGTGACCGCTTCGCGGGCGGTTTCACCTGCAGCCGCCCGCCGTTTCCACCGTTCTTCCGGGAGGCCGCCTCGTGCTCGCCACTGCCGCGATCGTCATCTTCGTCGCCGCCTACGCGCTGATCGCGACAGACAAGATCCACCGGACCAAGGTCGCGCTCGGCGGCGCCGCGCTGATGCTGGCGCTGCACATCACCGACGCGCAGAAGGCGTTCTTCTCCGAGCAGACCGGCATCGACTGGAACGTCGTCTTCCTGCTGCTCGGCATGATGGTGATCGTTTCGGTGCTGCGGCAGACCGGCGTGTTCGAGTTCCTGGCGATCTGGGCGGCCAAGAAGGCGCGCGGCAGGCCCTACCGGCTGATGGTCATGCTCGCGGTGATCACCGCGGCGGTGTCGGCGCTGCTGGACAACGTCACCACCGTGCTGCTCATCGCCCCGGTCACCTTCCTGGTCTGCGAACGCCTGGCGCTGAACGTCGTGCCGTACCTGCTGGCCGAGGTGATGGCCTCCAACATCGGCGGGGCGGCCACGCTGGTCGGCGACCCGCCCAACATCATCATCGCCAGCCGCGCCGACCTGACCTTCAACGACTTCCTCATCCACATGGCGCCGATGGCCGTGGTGCTGATGGTGGTGTTCTGCCTGCTGTGCCGGTGGCTGTTCCGGCGCGCCTTCACCTACGACCCCGACCGGGTCGCCGCGGTGATGTCGCTGGAGGCGCGGGAGGCCATCACCGACCGCAAGATGCTCATCCAGGCGTTGACCGTGCTGGGCCTGGTGGTCGCGGCGTTCGTGCTGCACCCCGTGCTGCACTATGAGCCCTCCGTCGTGGCGCTGCTGGGGGCGGGGCTGCTGGTGGTGGTCACCAGGGTCACCACACAACAGGCGCTGGAGGAGGTCGAATGGCCCACTCTGGTGTTCTTCGCCGGACTGTTCGTGATGGTCGGCAGCCTGGTCGAGGCGGGCGTCATCGACGCCGTCTCCAAAGCGGCCGCCGAGGCCACCGAAGGGCGTCTGGGGCTTGCCGCCATGGTGCTGCTGTGGGGCTCGGCAGGACTGTCGGCCGTCATCGACAACATCCCCTTCGTGGCCACCATGAGCCCGATCGTCTCCGACCTCGCCGACACCGTCACAGGCGCGGGAGGCGACCCGCAGGTGCTGTGGTGGGCCATGGCCTTCGGCGCCGACCTGGGAGGCAACGCCACCGCCATCGGGGCCAGCGCCAACGTGGTGGTGCTGGGCATCGCCGCCCGCAACGGCGCGCCCATCAGCTTCTGGACCTTCACCCGCTACGGCCTGGTCGTCACCGTGATCACCATCGCGTTGGTCGTCCCCTACCTGTGGCTGCGCTATCTGAGCTGAGCACCGATGCTCCCGCGCGCGTCAGCGCCTTGACGGTGCGTTGGTCGATGGGCATCGGCTCACGCACCAGGTCGGCCGGGCCGGACTGCTCGTGCGTCAAAGTGACTGGCGCTGTGTCACCGGCGAGGTCTGCCGTGCGGGCCCGACCGTCGCGACGTCCGTCAACGTGTCCGGTCGGCTTCGCTGGTGGACGATGCCCGCTGAGACGCCGCCTGCTGGGACGTCCTGGCGTGCGCTCGAGGAAGTCGGACCGTGGCGACGAGACCGCCGCCTTCGCGGGGCGCGAGGTCGAGGGTCCCGTCATGCGCCCGGACGACGCTGTGCACGATCGCCAACCCCAGGCCGACTCCGGCATGCTCGTCGGCGCGTGTGCGTTGCGTCCCGCGTTGGAAGGGTTCGGTGAGGGTCGGCAGCAGGTCCGGCGGGACCGGCCGACCGGTGTTCTCGACCCGCAGCACGCTCACGTCGTGCCGCGTCCCGGTCTGGACGGTCGCGGTGCCGCCGGCGGGGACGTTGTGGACGATGGCGTTCTGCACGAGATTGGTCACCAGCCGCAACAAAAGCTCGGGGGAGCCGGACGTCTCCGCCATCTCCCCGGTGACCTCGAGCGTCACGTCGCGCTGTTCGGCGAGGGGGAGCAGCGTCTCGACGGCTTCCTCGGCGAGGAGGGACAGGTCGACCGCCTCGCGGGTGAAGTTCTTGCGGTCGGCGCGGCTGAGCAGCAGAAGCGCCTCGGTGAGGTCGATCGCCCGCGTGTTGACCGCGTGGAGGCGTTCGATGAGCTCGCCCTGGTCCCGCGGCGGGGCGTTGCGGGCGGCGTCGAGGAGGGTCTTGGAGACGGCCAGCGGCGTGCGCAGCTCGTGGGAGGCGTTCGCGGCGAACCTCCGCTGCTCGGCGACGTGGGACTCGAGTTGCCCGAGCATGGTGTCGAACACGTCGGCGAGTTCGCGGAACTCGTCTCTGCGGCCCCGCAGCCGGATGCGGTGGGACAGCGATCCTTCGGAGGCCTTCCGCGCCGCGTCCGCGATCCGGGTGAGCGGCGCGAGCATCCGCCCTGCGAGGATCCATCCTCCCAGGAGGCCGAACACCAGGAGGAACAGCAGCACCGCGGCCGCGGCGGGGGCGAAGCCGCGCACCATTTCGCTGCGGTCGGCGCTCACGATGATCACGGTGGCGCCGAAGCGTCTGCGGATGTTCTCGGGGTCCTCGTCGGGCAGGTGGCGCAGCACGAACACCCATAGCACGGCCATCAGGAGGACGCCGGCGAGGAGGAGGAAGCCGGCGTAGCTGAGGGTGAGTTTCAGCCGGGCGCTCAGGCCTGGGCGTCTGGTCATGACGTCATCCATGGGCTCTATCCATGGGCACTATCCATGGGCTCTGCTGGGGCGGGCGGGGTCCGCGCCGGTGTCCGGCTCGTGTCGATCCGGTAGCCGACGCCCGGCACCGTGGCGATCAGCCAGGGTTCGCCGAGGCGTTTGCGCAAGGCGGAGACGGTGATGCGGACGGCGTTGGTGAACGGGTCGGCGTTGGCGTCCCAGGCCCGTTCCAGCAGCTCTTCGGCGCTGACGACACCGCCTTCGGCGGCGACGAGCATTTCCAGCACCGCGAACTGCTTGCGGGTGAGCGGGATGTAGCGTCCGTCGCGGAAGACCTCCCGGCGGAAGGGGTCCAGCCGCAGGCCCGCGATCTCGCGGACCGGGGGCCGGACGTGCGCGCGCCGGCGGTCCAGCGCCCGCAGCCGCAGGACGAGCTCGCGAAGGTCGAACGGTTTGGTGAGGTAGTCGTCGGCGCCCAGCTCGAACCCCGACGCCTTGTCGTCGATCCGGTCGGCGGCGGTGAGCATGAGGATCGGCATGCCGCTGCCGGACGCGACGATGCGCTTCGCGATCTCGTCGCCGGAAGGGCCGGGGATGTCGCGGTCGAGGACGGCGATGTCGTAGGTGTTGACGTCGAGCAGCTCCAGGGCGGTGTCGCCGTCGCCCGCGATGTCGGCCGCGATCGCTTCCAGGCGCAGGCCGTCGCGGACGGCTTCCGCCAGGTACGGCTCGTCCTCGACTATCAGCACACGCATGCACCGGATGGTACGTGCCGGCGCATATCGCCAGCGTATGGAAATCCGCATACGCCCCGGCAACACCGCGTCGCCTTGAGTGGCGGCATGGCTCAAACCCGATCACCGGCACGAACGACGACCCGCCGGAGACATTGGCTCCTCGTCGTCGGCCTCACGGCCGCCTTGGCAGTGGCCGCGGCCCTCGGCTACTGGGCGGGGGTCTCCTCAGCGGCGTCGCAGCCGCCTCTAGTGCAGTCCTTCTCCCCGGCCCCGTCCTCGCCGGCCCCGTCCTCGTCGGCTTCGGCGGCCCCGCCCTCGAAGGCCCCTCGCACCGGGCGCGGCAGCGCGTCCGGCCCGGCCGCCGGGGCCGTCCCCGACGGCGTGACGGTCTTCGACGACGAGTTTCCGGCCGTGGCCAACCTTGATCCGGCTCTGCTCGAGGCCCTCCGCCGCGCCGCGGCGGACGCGGCGGACGACGGAGTCCAGTTCTACGTCAACAGCGGCTGGCGCTCCCCGGAATACCAGGCACGGCTGCTGCGCGAAGCGATCGCCAAGTACGGGTCTAAGGAAGAGGCCGCACGATGGGTGGCCACCCCGGACACCTCCCCCCACGTGTCGGGGGACGCGGTCGACATCGGGCCTTCCGATGCCACCGCGTGGCTGTCCAGACACGGCGCCCAGTACGGGCTGTGCCAGATCTACAAGAACGAGCCCTGGCACTACGAACTGCGCGCCGGTGCGGTCGAACGCGGTTGCCCGCGCATGTACGCCGACCCCACCCAGGATCCGAGGATGCGACAGTGACCACGAGCAAGCGGGGGCGAACGATGGCGAAGGCGGACACAGAGGACATCGAATCGGCGCGCGTCGGCCGACCGGACACCGGCTCCGGCGGTCGGCGCGCGAAAAGCGTCCGCCGGGCGATGCGCCTGGTCATGCGGCCGGGGCCGTGGGAACGCGGCGTGATCTTGGCGGTGCTGGCGCTGCTGCTGGGCCTGCTCATGCTGCTGCACGGGATGATCCCGAACCGGGTCGGGAACCTCGGCAGCCTGGTGGAGACCTTCCTGCCGTGGTTCGGCCTGTTCATTCCGGTGCTGCTGGGCGGGGCGCTGTGGCGCCGCTCCGCCTCCGCGGTGGCCGCGCTGCTGCTGCCGGTCACCGTGTGGCTGCACCTGTTCGGCGCGCTGCTCGGCGACAAGTCCCGACCGGGCGGCGACCTCACCGTGGCCAGTCACAACGTCCGCGACGGCAACCCCGACCCGGTCGGCACCGCCCGCGCCCTCGCCGCCTCCGGTGCGGACGTGCTGGCGCTCGAGGAGCTGACCCAGGAGGACAGGGGGACATACGAGCAGGCGCTGGCCGAGGCGTACCCGTACCACACGGTGCAGGGCACGGTCGGGCTGTGGAGCAAGCTGCCGTTGTCGGAGATCCGGCCGGTCGACATTCAGATGGACTACGGGCCGCTGGCCGCCACCAAGCCGATCGAGGAGAAGATGCGCTACAACCGGGCGCTGCGCGCCACGGTGGCCACGGACCACGGGCCTCTGGCGGTGTATGTGGCCCACCTGGGGTCCGCACGGGTGAATCCCAGGGCGGGCTTTTGGACGGTCCATCGGGACAGGGGCGCGCAGGCGCTTGGGGAGGCCGTCGCCGCCGAGCGGATCAAGCGGGTGGTGCTGCTCGGCGACCTGAACGGCACGGTGGACGACCGCGCGTTCGCCGCTCTCACGTCGCGGCTGCGGTCGGCCCAGGTCGCGGCGGGGGACGGCTTCGGCTTCAGTTGGCCCGCGAGGTTCCCGGTGGTGCGGCTCGACCAGATCCTGGTCAAAGGCGTGGAGCCGCGCAGCTCGTGGGTGCTGCCTCCCACCGGCAGCGACCACCTGCCGGTCGCAGCCGCGATCAGCTGGTGAAACACCCTGCCGCCGGCTGATGCGTCCGCCAGGCCCGTGGCCGTCTGCTAGGTGTCCGTGACGGCTTCCTTGCCCGCCGCAGGGGATCGCGGAGCTGACGACCGGTGGGCTCGCGCACTCAAGCCGCGCGTCCCGGACGGGCGGCCCACTGCGCGCAGTCGCGGGGGAGATGGCGGCGCCGAGGGCCTCACCCCTCAGGAGGCCGTGCCGCGCCCCTGTGACGGGCAGTGCGGCCGCCGTCGCCTCCGCCTCGATGTCCGCCGTTCCATCGACACGCCACGGGCCGCGCGCCGCACGTCGGCATCCGCTCGAGGCGTCCCAGGGCGACCGGGACGGCCGGGGACACGGTGACGGTGTCACGTCGGTGGTCGGCACCTGCGAGCAGCCGGACGCCGACGACCGCACGATCGCCGTACGACGCGGCAGCAGGTTTGTGATCAGGGGCTGTGATCAGGGGGCTGTGGACGGGCCGCGGCGCGGCCCGGTCTCCCGTCCGCAGCCCGGCCGCCCCGAGGTGTCGGCGCGCACGGGCCCGTCCAAGGTGACCGCGTCACAGTGGCCGCGATCGACTCGGACGATACGAGCGGGCATCAGCCCTTCGACATGGTGCGATGCCAACGTCAACGGCCCGTCGCCGCGCGACGGCGGCTGGGCGTTCTGCTCCGGCGGCGACCAGCGCATCCGCGGCCGCGACGGCTACCGGTAGGCGTCGGGGGAGACCGCCGACACGATCGACCCGGCCCGCGCCGGGCGGCTGATGTCGTCGAAGTACTCGTCTCAGTCGCAGCCGTAGAGCACGTCCGAGAAGAGGACGTCCGAGAAATCGGACTCTGCAGTGGGAACGTTGCGCGGAGGTGCCGCCGCTGAGAAGGCGGCTCGGGAGGTGTGGTCGGCCTCGAAGTCGCGCGCGGCGACGGCCATGGACCACACCTCCCTTGGGTTCCGCCGTGATCGTGCCTCCTCCGGGTTCACCCGAAGGGGCGCCGGCCCGAGCCCCGCCCGGCTCTCACGAGCGACGGTTCTCGGGCCGGCCTGTGGTCGCTCAGCTCCCGTCGGCGTTCACGGCGCCTTCGTTGGGGCGCCGGGTCAGATCGATGCCGAGCTCCTCCGCGGCGCGGAAGACGTCCTCGTCGGTGTCGCGCATCTCGATGGACATGCCGTCGCTGGAGAGGACCTCGACGTTGAGGCACAGCGACTGCATCTCCTTGATGAGCACCTTGAAGGACTCGGGAATGCCGGGCTCGGGGATGTTCTCGCCCTTGACGATGGCCTCGTAGACCTTGACGCGGCCGAGGACGTCGTCGGACTTGATGGTGAGCAGCTCCTGGAGGGCGTAGGCGGCGCCGTAGGCCTCCAGCGCCCACACCTCCATCTCACCGAAGCGCTGGCCGCCGAACTGGGCCTTACCGCCCAGCGGCTGCTGGGTGATCATGGAGTAGGGGCCGGTCGAGCGGGCGTGGATCTTGTCGTCGACCAGGTGGAGCAGCTTGAGGATGTAGATGTAGCCGACCGAGATCGGGTCCTTGTAGGGCTCGCCGGTGCGGCCGTCGAACAGGCGGGCCTTGCCGCTGGGCATGACGAGCCGGTTGCCGTCGCGGTCGGAGAGGGTGTTGCCGAGAAGGCCGATGATCTCCTTTTCGCTGGCGCCGTCGAAGACCGGGGTGGCGACATTGGTGCGCGGCCCGACGCGGTCGAAGCCCTTGTCGCGCAGCCGCTGGGCCCACTCCTCTTGGACTTCGCTGATGTCCCAGCCTTGGGCGGCGATCCAGCCGAGGTGGGTTTCGAGGACCTGGCCGACGTTCATGCGACCGGGCACGCCCAGCGGGTTGAGGATGATGTCGACCGGGGTGCCGTCCTCCAGGAACGGCATGTCCTCGATCGGCAGCACCTTGGCGATCACGCCCTTGTTGCCGTGCCGCCCGGCCAGCTTGTCCCCATCGGTGATCTTGCGCTTCTGCGCCACGTAGACGCGGACCAGCTCGTTGACCCCCGGCGGCAGCTCGTCCCCGTCCTCCCGGGAGAACACCCGCACACCGATGACCTTGCCCTGCTCACCGTGCGGCACCTTCAGCGACGTGTCGCGCACCTCACGCGCCTTCTCACCGAAGATCGCCCGCAGCAGCCGCTCCTCCGGGGTCAGCTCCGTCTCACCCTTCGGCGTGACCTTGCCGACCAGGATGTCACCCGGCACCACATCCGCGCCGATCCGGATGATCCCCCGCTCGTCCAGG